>QBMC01000148.1 GCA_003242035.1 Nodosilinea foveolarum
GCTGCCAGTTTAGTCTAGACACACTTAAACGTATATTTAGAATGAAATAGCCCTGAGATAGAACCTATCGCCTATGCAGCGACTGCGACTGGGAACTGATCCACCATTGTGAAGATGCGATCAAGCTGGGTTAGCTCGAACACAATGCGTACAGAAGGAGGAGCAGAGCAAATTCTGAGACGAGTACTGGTTTGCTTAGCGTTGTTTAGCGCCGACATAAAGGAAACAAGACCCGCATTGTCTAAAGACTCTACGTTGCTCATATCTACGACCAGCTCTCCACCATGATTGCTTTGCATCGCAGAGATTAGCTGCTGCTCGAAGCTAGCGGCGCTTTCAGCGTTCAGTATGCCAGAAGGACAAATTACGGTCATAGATGGGTTTAGAGTTGTCATATTATTCTCTCCTCAGTCAGCTCCCGAAGAGCTATCAATATAGGTTATTGGGTCTGATTAACTATCGATTTTGGATTAGCTTGAAACTACACAAAGTATGTTTTTCCAAAGTTAATGCTCATACCTACAAACTTAGCGAGGAAGTTTAAATTGGGGTCGAGAGCAACGGTTTATTCGTCAAATCTTGACCTGATCGCACCCTCTATAAAGATTCAAGTAAGCACTATCACTTAACTTCAAGGTTCCGCTACAGATCAGTGCGCTCTGCTACAAAGTATGCAAATGTACCTCTCAGCTTTTTTATCATTCCCTCCTGCAAGCGATCAAAAACTATGGCTGATGCGTTCATTCGCTTCAAGTTTGCGAGCCTTTCCATCAGAACAATTAACAAGGCCTGAAGCAACTCATTCTAGCAGGATAGACAGTCCGCAAAGAATGAGTCAAAACAGCATCATACTCTCTATAGAAGCGACTCAATCTATTTTTGTTCCTAAAAAAAATAAGGGACTTTTGCTCATAATCCTACGTTTGTAAGAAGAGATACATGAACATATTAGAGCAGGACTCCTACGAACACTTGCGCTAATATTGGGCGTTGGTATAAGAAGCTATAGGTACAACTATGTGGCCTCTCAAAAGCCTTTATGGTCACCTATTATCCATAGTATTAGATGTTTTTAGTAGCGAGGGTTAATTGGACTAAACCCAAATTACGATTGCCTTTTTTGGTTTTATAGCAAACTATACTTACGGGACGAGGGGTGTATTGGCTTACCTCTAAAGGCCGATTTATTGAGGATGTTTTCTTTAGTAAGTAATCAACATATAGACTGGTTCGATCATTATGAAAAAACTAATAAAACCAAGCAATGTGACTAAGGCTACCTAACAACTATCAGTGAAGAATTCAGGAAGAAAGATCAGAGTTGTGCTGCGTAGATAGCTAAATATCTAACGTTACGAGACTTTTGCGATCGCCCACTTCAACAGCGACCACCTCAAATAGAGGCACAGTCCTCTACCCAACACCCCAAAAGCAGAACTCTACGACGATAAAAGATGGATCGAAGAGATTTTATTCTCTATCTCAGGGGTCAACGGCTCAGGTTTAGGTAAGTCAGGCGCAGATGAATTAGACTCGGGCAAACCGGGTTCAGCCAGATTCAATTTGAAAGTATCTGTGTGGGCTAGCCAAAAGCTGCGGACAAATGCGCTAAGCTGCTGCTGACTTCGAAGCTGTGAATCGTCGGGACTGAGCTTGAGCCGAATGAGTAAAGCAAAAAAGTCGATGTCGAAGGCTATGCTAAAGAGCGCAGTTGGCCAAATGAGGTCGGGGCCATCTTTTAAGTTGTAGAGAGAGAGAGTGGAGGTTTCTAGGTGAGTGGCAGCATGGGCGATCGCCGCCTGCCTATCCGCTAAGCTGGTTTCTGAGCTATTTTCTTCGGGTAAACCGTGAATAAGCAGCGTCGGCCTAGCCCAGCAGAGGCGACGAGCCTCTACAATTTGAATCGCTTCAGCGTAAAGTCGTGACGAGCCATGTTCTAAATAGAGAATCTGGGAAGGCGCGATACTCATATAGCGGCTCAATTACGTACTGAAACTGTATCTGAGTAAGCGAATATACTTACTCGCTAATCATTATAATCTCTTCTTTTTCTTTTTTCTGAGATATATTAAGAAATGTGGTTGTGTTGCCGCCTGCATAAAATCTCGTCATGGCGGCGTGGCCGTCGCTTATGAAGTATCAACGATAAAATAATTCCTCGGGCTATTTGTAAGGAGCAGACTAAAAAATGCCTACTACCTCTGTAGGAACTATTGAAAAAACAACTGTTTCGACCGTTCGTAAAATTGCACCGCGATATCGGGTGCTATTGCACAATGACGACGTTAACGGCATGGAATATGTGGTGGAATGTCTGGTAAGCACCGTTCCGGCGTTAACGGCTCCCCAGGCCATTGATATTATGATGCAGGCTCATAACTCTGGAAAGGGTTTGGTAATTATCTGCGAGCTAGAGCACGCTGAGTTTTACTGTGAAACGCTGTGCGCCAAGGGCCTAACTAGTACAATTGAGCCGGACGACTAATCAGGCTAATAAACTGTGCGCCCTCACCCTTTCTATCAGCGGCCGAAAATCTACCGAATGCTAGCCAACAAGGGCGTCCAGCTAGAGTCCTGGATTAAACGCCGAGGTGCTTGGGGCCGAATTTTTTCTTACTTACTGCTGCTGGCGATCACCCTCGCACCCATTGTGCTGCCGATTTACTGGCTAGGCGCAGTCACAGATCAGTCGAACATTGCCGAAATTGTCGCCCTAGCGCTGATTTACATCGGATTTTTAATCGGGCTGCCCTTTTGGGGAAAGCGCATTCACGGCTGGCCTCATCCGTTCAGCCGCTATGGACTAAGCCTACGACTGCAAACTGCTCGCGATTTGCTGCTGGCGATGCTAATTGGAATGCTGGGAGTGTTTGCGCTGTTTGGATTGCAGACGCTGCTGGGCTGGGCTGAACCCGCTGTGCCTAGTCATCGGTTTAGCCGATTTGTGGTGGAAGGGCTAATTATGGCGCTGGCCGTAGGTTTTGCCGAAGAGATGCTGTTTCGCGGCTGGCTGCTTGGCGAGCTAGAAGCGGACTATGGATCGAAGCCGGCGCTGTGGATGTGCGCTTTGTTTTTTGCCGCCATGCATTTTATTAAGCCTTGGGCGGAAATTGTGCGGACGTTTCCACAGTTTTTGGGTTTAGTCGTTTTGGGTCTGGCGCTGGTTTGGGCTAGGCGATCGCCTACCGGCAGACCCGTCGCCAAGGTGACGCATTCCGCTAAGTTGAGCAATCGAGCTAGACCCAGATTGGGCTACCCTATTGGACTCCACGCTGGATTGATCTACGGCTACTATCTGGTTAACGTTGGCGGGCTTAGCAAATACACCGGAGAAGCGCCTGAGTGGATCACTGGGATCGATAATAATCCGCTCGCTGGGCTACTGGGGTTGGTTTTGTTAGGAGCGATCGCCTATGCATTCTCCAAAACCGCGAATCCTAAAGCTAACTAGCGATCGCTCACCCTAATTTCAAGCTGATGTTGGAAGCTCGACTATTTCCCAAACCCAGATTTCTTCTTCTGTGCTCTTTTCTTACCGCTGCGCTTACCGTCCGCATCCTTCCCCAAAAACGTTAGCACTGATTTGAACAAGCGATCTAAATGTTCAGGGACGCTGGCGCTTTCGGGCATTTGAGGGGTGAGTGACTTGCCGTGACGAGCGATCGCGCCTAACAAATCTTGCTCAATATCAAACTCAGGTTGATTCAGCACCCGCCGCAAAGCGGCCTCTAGCGCTACCCCATGCTCGCTCGCCAACCGCTGCCATACCGGTAAAATTACTTTGTCATCCTGCAAATATTTCAGCACCAGCCGGTCTATCAGCGCCCCTTCTTCCTCGCTGAGCGGCGACTTCTCCAACCAAGCCTCTAAACGAGAGTAGTCCGTTAAAAAGGTCTCGCCCCAGCGAGGATGGATAAGTACAGTAACGGCCTCTGCTCGCTGTAGCTCATCCGGCAGCTTGATCTTTGGCGTCACCATTTGTAAAGACTGATCGCTCTCTAGCAGCATCTTTGCGGCTTTACTTTCCTCGCCGACTGCACTCAGCGCTTCGTCTATATCTTCCTCAGAGACCCCTGATTCTTTAACGAGTGCTTTAAGCGATCTGTTCCTATCAATGCCTGCTTCAGACAAGCTTTTTTCGGTAGCGGCTTCCTGATAAGCTTGCAGCTTTTTAGTTAGCTCATATCCCGAAAGCGTTACCTTTTCCGCCCCAAAGAAAGCTAAAAAATCGTCGTACTGCCGCTTTACAGACTCCCAAGCCGCTTCTTGTAATTCGGGCGCATCGCCATACAGTTGCTGTGGAAACCACTGCCGAAAGTTGCCAATCGCCACGGCTAGCTTAGGATTACCTAATTTCCCTAACAGCGTCATCGGCCCTGAAAAGGTCCATTCGCCTTCTGCTACAGGCAGCAGTCTAGCTAAAACAATTTCGCCGACTTCTAATCGCGCCGCAACGGCTGCTACCAGCTCCGAATTTGCCCTGACGCTATAGACCTTCTCGGTTAGCCAATTCACCATCTCGTAGCGGTTGGGTTTGCTATCCAAATCGACGCTTTTGATGGCAAATAACCCATTAAAGCTGCGCTGCCATTGCTTAAGCCAGGACTGCTGCTTGTTCGATAGGTCTTGCGTTTGGGTGAACAGGTTGATCGCGGGCGATCCAGCGATCGCTCCCTGGGTAATAAACATATCAACGGCCAGCTCGCTGCGGTTAAGGCCAGACAAGCTAGGCTTAGCCCAACGGCTAGAATGTTGGGCGCTAAAAGACTCCAAGGCGGTCGCTATATCCCCTTCAGCGTCCAAGGCAAAATCGCTTAATGTCGATTTCAAAGCCATCTGCTGCTGAATTTGCATGGCTAAATCATGAGTCAAAGGATGGGTAGCTTCAACCGGCTTATTTGTCATCAATTTCAATCGTCTCTTTTAAGAAATCTCAGTATTCTGTCGTTACGGCTCGCTGGTAATATCCGGCTGAGCAATATCAAGCACAACAGTTTAGCGAAAAATTGTTCGTCGGTCTGTGCGCGATCACGCATGTTTGACGAAAGCACTGTCTTCGATAGAAAAAGGGCGACCAGAATTAATCTAGTCACCCTTTCTCTTCTCCGATCATCTCGAACGAGCATCCGCTAGAATGACGTTCGCTTTTAGAGTCTATTCGCCTGAGTCTATGCAGTGCGCTTGGTAACCGCATAGTAAACAAACAGTGCGACGACAGCGCCGATGATAGCGACGATGATGCTACCAATGCCTAGCGAAGCCGAAGCCCCAAACGCCAACGTTCCAGTGGTTATGAGGTTGTAGAGGAAGCCACCGACAAAAGCGCCAATAATGCCTAAGACCATAGTCCCAATAATGCCTAGTCCCTGGTGTCCAGGATAGATAGCACGAGCGATCGCCCCTGCGATTAAACCTAGCACTGCCCAAGTAATGATTGTGAACATTTTTTAATTCTCCGAGTGATTTTAAATGACAAGAAGGGAATGAGAAGCTGCACTCCCGCTTTTGTGACTCCACTCTAGCCGAAAGGTATCCAATCTCACGCCTCCCTCAAGGCAGATACGCCCTATACCTCCCGGAGGAAGTTAGTCGGCAACTAATCAACCGGCACATTCCAGATTAATATCATCGGTATCCGTCTGTTTGCTTCACAACACTTAAACAGACAAGCAAACAGTACGAGCTTCTATTGTCAGAATGAACCCACCCGCTTGAACACTCGTAAACTTCAGCTAAGGGATGATGTTTTGATCCCGGTTTCAAAGTAATGTTGTACTGTTAACTCAAAGTTTTTTAATAAGGACTTACTGACATGGCAGCTTCCTTTCTTCCTTCAATTCTAGTGCCCATCGTTGGCCTGGTATTTCCCGCAGTTACAATGGCGGCGCTGTTTCTTTATATAGAGCGTGGCCAAGCGACAACTAGCGATGGCCCTAGCACCACCTGGGGACAGACTGCCGAAGACAGCCAGAAAGAAGTGGTGTAGCAAGCTCTGCCTAATCCAGACTGGTCTGATTCTAATACGCATAAAAAAGGACAACCTACTCGTAAGCAGGTTGTCCTTTTTTCGGTGTGTCTGGGTCTTTAGATAGCAGATCCAGTCCCTACATAAGAACCGTAGAAAAAGATGCCAACTACAACTAACACGCCCGTGCCTGCGACTGTAGCGACAATCCACAGGGGAATTTTACCGTTTTGAAACATGGAACCTAACTCCTACTCGCAACAAAAAATGAATGGACATACAAGGCAGCTAACAAAGCCGAGATGGAAGCTTTGCTAGCTATAGCGTGGTTTAGTTAAAGAAGTAGCTGGAAAACAGCAAACCGGTTACAAAGACTACGAGCAAACCTAAAAACAAAGATGTTCGGTTTAGCTCAACGGGCTGCTTGTTCGGGTTAGTGGGTCTATCGGCCATAGCAATCTCCTATAGTGTCTTCTGGAAGGGCAGTTTTTTGAAAGGGGAATTTAGCTTGCTTATCGCTGGATGAACTGCATCGCAGCGATCGCCCCCAAGAAGAAAACAGAGGGCACGGCCAGGGCATGTACAGAGAGCCAACGCACCGTAAAGATGGGGTAGGTGATGGGTTGGTTAGGGTTTCCGCTAGTCATTGAGAGTCTCCAAAAATGTCGTCGAAAATATTGTTGAGTCGGGATCTAGCGTGAATTGCCCAGGCATGAACGCCTTTGGGCAACTCCTCAGCGCGATCGCCCTTTACTCGTTGTAGCGAAGGGTCTTATCGGGATTGTAACGGTCATCCACAATGGGTAACTCCATCTGGTTGTTAGGGTAATACTCGTTAGGCCGAGGCGTCCCAAACGCGTCGTACGCCAAGCCTGTCGAAACAAACAGCCAGCCAGCAATAAACAAAGCTGGAATGGTGATGCTATGAATAATCCAGTAGCGAATACTGGTGACAATGTCACCAAAAGGTCTTTCGCCGGTAACGCCAGCCATATCTTAATCTCCTATCTAAAGCAAATCAGCACTTTCACTTATCATACGAAACTCTTAGCTCTCCTCACAAGCAATACCTAACAAATAGATACCTCTATCGAGATTAGTTGCAAGTTTCAACCCGGTCTAAGCCTGAAGTCGCCTTACAAAAACACTCAAGACGCCTTCTTAACGGTCTACAACTATGTAGACTGACGTTATGCGGTCTGCGGCTCTTCGTCATACCGCAGCAAGTAGCCCCGCTGACCCAGCACGTAACCTTTCTTATCGCCCAAAAACTTAATGCGATAGAAATTTGTCGGGACGTTCTCTACGGCCTTGTTTTTGGCCCAAGTCTCGCCGCCGTCTTTGCTCATCAGCAAGTTGCCGCTACCGCCGGTTACCCAAAGCTCCTGGGGTGTCCGATAAGCCACATCTAATAAGCCCCAGCTAGCCGCAAACTCAGGATTAATCGGCTTAGTCCACTCTTCGTATGCAGTTTGCTCAGTGCCAAACTGCATTTGTCCGCCGCGAGCGATCAGCCATAGCAGGCCATCTTTGCCGAAGCCCATATTTTGCAGACGCTTCGAGTTCTCACGGTTGTGCGGTTGCCACGAGTCTTGTCCAGGCACCCAGGTCGAATAGAAGTTACCGCGAGAAGACACCGCCACGTATCGACCAGCTTCGTTGCGGGTCATGTTTCGAACGACGCCCACCGCCGACTGTACTAAGCCTTTCCACTGCTTGCCACCATCTTTCGTGCTGTAAATAGCGCCAATGTCAGTCGCCAATTCAGCCGAGTCGGGGCCGGTTGCGGTCACGAGTAGGGGTTGACCCGGCAATTGAGGGTCGAGCGGAATATTTGACCAAGAAGTTCCGCCATCATTGGTGTGCAGCATGATATTGGGCTGGCCAACTAACCAGCCTTCATCACCGCTGAAGTCAATAGAGGTAAAGGTATACTGCTGGTCACCTAGCCCTAGAATGCGGGGATCCCAGGTTTTGCCTGCGTCGGTGGATTCTAGCAGCGTTGTCCGACTGCCGACTAGCCAACCATGCTCACCATCATCGGCAAAATCTACGTCAGAGATAGCGGCTTCCGTTGGCAGCGCAATCACTTCCCAAGGATTCGTTTCTATATCTGATAGGTAAGTGTTGCTGCAACTCGTCGTTAGCAGCGCCACTAGCGCGATCGCCCATCCCCCTTTGGAGGAAAACTGTAAAAAGACTTGCGCCAAGCGCCGCCTAGTCCTACCCAAAAATCCTAAAACCGTCTGCATGACCACTCCAACAAAAATCTATCTAATCTAGCCAGTCTAAATAGCCGCTCGTCTCTTTTTAGTAGAAGATGTGCGGCTCGGTGTATGAAAAGGAAACTCGAAAAAACTAGCGCAGTCCGTAAAGGCTCAAAAAGAACAGCACCGCGATTCCCAAAGCGCCAAATATCAGCAGGTTCTTTTGTTCGGGGGTTAAGGTGTTTACGCCAAAGCCATAGCTCAAGTTCTCCGTAAAGCCAGAAGCTGTACCTATAGGCCCGACGTTGCTAAATTGCGATGTGCTTGCGCCACAAACCGGGCAGCGCCAGTCGCTCGCTAGCTCCTTAAAGGGCACCCCTACCGGAACTCTGGTGCGGCTGTCTCCTTTGGTTGGCTCATAGGTATAGCCACAAGAGCGACATTCGAAACAGTCCATTTCGGCAGGCGTCGGCGGTCTTTCCTCTGTCGCTTCCTCACCCGCCGATTTGGCCTCAGACGACGGCGAGGGTTTTACCAGCGGGATTGTTTCTTCCACTGGCGCATCACCCGAATCGAGCGTAGAGGTTGACTCTGCCTGTTGCGGCTCTTTATTTGGTTCTGTCGTCATCGCACTTATGTTTCAACTATTCAGCGTTTGTTCAGCGTTGGAGAACCCGCTATTTTCATATAGACACTGAGTCAGCAAAAAATATGAGAATAACTGTTAAATATTATTGCATAGAGTGGTTTTCATCATCTGGATTATCTATCTGCGCGATAGCAAAAACCGTTCCCCCTCTTACTCCTTGGCCCGCTACAATAAAAACCATATTGGCATCAATTAATATTCAGTCTAGGGCGATCGCTTGTGTTTGTTTTAAGTGGATACGAATATTTCCTCGTCTTTTTAATCATCAGCTCGTTAGTGCCCGTGGCGGCACTGGGCGCATCTAAGCTGCTGCGGCCCGCCAGCGCTGGGCCAGCGAGCCGTACTACCTACGAATCTGGCTGCGAGCCAATTGGCGGCGCGTGGATTCAGTTCAATATTCGCTACTATATGTTCGCCCTGGTCTTCGTCATTTTTGACGTAGAAACGGTGTTTTTATACCCTTGGGCGGTCGCCTTTCATACTCTGGGTCTTCTAGCCTTTGTAGAAGCATTGGTATTTATTGCCATTTTGGTTATTGGTTTAGTCTACGCTTGGCGTAAAGGAGCATTGGAGTGGTCTTAGGATCTAGTACGCAGCCCAACCTCAAGAATGGCGGTGGCCCGCTGATTAATCCGGGCGAGCGGCTGATGAACCCAGCCGCAAATATAGGAGTCACGAACGATCTCTCAGAAAATATTATTTTAACCACCGTTGACGACCTATATAACTGGACGCGGCTTTCTAGCCTGTTTCCATTGCTATACGGAACGGCCTGTTGCTTCATCGAATTTGCAGCGCTGCTGGGTTCTCGCTTCGACTTCGACCGCTTTGGTCTTGCGCCTCGGGCCAGCCCCCGTCAGGCTGACTTAATTATTGTGGCCGGAACCGTCACGATGAAAATGGCCCCTGCGCTGGTTCGCCTCTACGAGCAAATGCCGAAGCCTGCCTACGTGATGGCGATGGGTGCTTGTACTATTACCGGCGGTATGTTTAGCTCAGATTCGCCAACGGCTTTGCGCGGCGTAGACAAAATTATCCCAGTCGATGTTTATATTCCAGGCTGTCCGCCTAGACCCGAGGCGATTTTTGACGCCGTGATTAAGCTGCGCAAGAAAATTGCAAATGAGTCGATGCGCGAGTATGACAAGATGGCGGAGACGCATCGCTTTTATACGCGATCGCACGAACTGAAAACAGTAGCGCCTATTCTAACGGGCACCTATCTGGCTTCAGAAACTCGCGATACGCCACCAAAAGAGCTGCGCGAAGCAATGGGTATGCCCGTTACTCCAGCCTTGCCTGAGTCTGAAAAACAGAAGGAGAAAGCGTAGGCTAATGGCTGAAGATAAAGCTAAAGAGAAAAGTGCTGAAGAGAACGCTGGAGAGACAGCCCTGGTTGAAGCTGGTGAAGTGTCTACTTGGTTGAGCGAGCAGGGATTTGCTCATGACATCATGGAGCGCGACCATTTGGGCATTGAAGTACTCAAGGTAGATCCTGAGTTCTTGCTGCCTTTCGCCACCGCGCTCTATGCCTACGGATTTAACTATCTGCGTTGTCAATGTGCGTACGACTCTGGTCCTGGTAAAGAGCTAGTGAGCGTTTACGATTTGACTAAGCTGAGTGACGATGCTGACGCGCCCGCAGAGGTTCGCATTAAGTGCTTTTTGCCTAGAGAAAAGCCGAGCATTCCTTCTGTGTACTGGATTTGGAAAGCTGCCGACTGGCAAGAGCGTGAGTGCTACGACATGTATGGAATTATCTATGAAGGGCACCCTAACTTGAAGCGACTGCTGATGCCTGAAGATTGGGAAGGCTGGCCGCTCCGCAAAGATTACATTTCGCCTGATTTCTACGAGCTGCAAGACGCTTACTAGATTTGAGTCGAGATAGACGACAGACAGGTAAATACTGAATAAATCTAAAAGTGGGTTCTTTTCTTTCGAGAGGAACCTGCTTTTTTATATTTGATATGTCTTGCGTGAGTATTTTTTGTAGTAGCTCATAGTGATGTGCACCCATCGAAAGAAAGATGATGAGCAAGTAGCACTTGATCCTACTGAACTAACAAAGTGACACTCTTAGCCAACCATATCGAATAACTTTGTATACACGGGCATATTAATTTCTATGTACACAGTCGCTTATGCACAGCTTTGTCTGAAAAAGAATAGGACACTGTTGGCGAACTCCAAAAGTAGCGAAAGATCGGTAAGCTGAGGCCAATCTATCGCTGATAGGAAATGCGATCGCCATGTCCCTAAAGCCCCAGCCGGACTCGTTAGTGCCCGCCGATACGCTGCAAGTGGCCAAAGCCGCATTTGCCAAAGGCAATCCATATGTGACGCTGCATGATGAACTCGGCCCTATCTTTGAAGATGGTGACTTCACCGAGCTGTTCTCAAAGGTCGGCCAGTCGGCTATTCCACCGTGGCGGCTGGCGTTAGTCACCATCATGCAGTTCCGCGAAAATCTATCAGACCGTCAAGCTGCCGAAGCCGTGCGCTCCCGTATCGACTGGAAGTACCTGCTGCGGCTAGAACTGACCGACACCGGATTTAACTACAGCGTGTTGAGCGAATTTCGAGGTCGATTGCTAGCAGGCAACGTAGAACACCTGTTGCTAGATAAATTGCTGGAGCGCTGTCGAGAATTGGGTCTAGTCAAAGCCGGGGGTCAGCAACGTACTGATTCGACGCGAGTGCTGGGTGCAATCCGCAGCCTGAACCGTTTAGAAGTCGTGGGTGAAACCCTGCGCGCTGCCCTGAACGATCTAGCCG
>QBMC01000149.1 GCA_003242035.1 Nodosilinea foveolarum
TCAATCCGAACGAGTTCGAGGCACTGCTGCCGAGCTTCAGCGCAGCCTGGGATAGCTTCGTTGAAGACACCTTTGAGCGAGCTAACCGCAAGCGGGCTTATGGCGCAGGCCGCATCGCCTATCTGAGCAGCATAGAGGACAAGCTACTGTTCATCTTGTTTTACTATCGGCAGTATCCGACGCAGGAGGTGCAAGGCTTCTTCTTCGGCATGAGTCAGGCGCAAGCGAATGAATGGGTACATCGGTTGAGCGGAATGCTTAACCAAGCGCTAGGGAGCGAGCTACAGCTACCGGAACGGCGACCAGCCAGACTCGAAGCGGTACTATTGGCTTGTCCAAGCTTAGAGTTCATCATTGACGGGACAGAGCGGGCGATCAATCGACCGAAGGATAAAGCGAAGCAGAAGCTCTACTACAGTGGCAAGAAAAAGAGTCATACGGTTAAAAACAACCTGATCGTCGAGCGGAAAGGCAAAGTGGTGTATTTGAGCGGCACCTACGAAGGCAAACGGCATGACAAAAAGATAGCTGACGAAGAAGGTCATCGCTTTCCTGCGGGCAGCAAGCTATTACAAGATACTGGCTATCAGGGCTATCGACCGGATGGGGTGACGATATTGCAACCGAAGAAGAAGCCTAGAGTCGGGGAACTGACAGCAACAGAGAAGATTATCAATCGAGCGATATCGAGTCTAAGAGTAGAAGTAGAGCATCAGATTGGGGGCGTCAAACGCTGCCAGATCGTGGTGCAGAAATTTCGTAATCGTGTGGAGAACTTTGTCGATGACGTGATGGAAACAGCTTGTGGTTTGCACAACTTCCGGCTAGCGCATCGCCGATAACGAGTAAAAAACGAAGATAGGATGAGTAACGATTGAGTTTCGACTAATCACTGCTATTTCCGATAAGGTCTATTGAACATCGAGTTATCGCGAATACAGGCATTCCAGCGCAGATTTTTGGCCTAATCGATCTCTGCGTTGCTTCGTCCTGTCGTAGACGGAAGATTGCAACAACATTACTACAACAGATTGAGACATTGGCTAGAGCAAACAGTATCGACTTCTTAGTCCTATTCGCTGACGATCCACGGCTGTACATTCAGAACGGGTATAAGCGTGTAGACAACTGTTGCCGGTGGATGAAAGTTGATGAGCATCAAACGCTTGGCATCGGCGAGATGTCAATGTCGGATTGCATGATGATGAAGTCTATTAGTGCGCAACGATGGCTGAGTGGCACCGTGGACCTACTAGGGTATCTCTTCTAAAACGCTCAACCTAGTCCGCTGCGATCGCCTGCATTCTCATACTCGACTTCCTCTCGTCCGTTGAAGTCGTTGACACTATGACCTACTTCTTGTTTTCAGAATATACTTTATTGTCCCTCCGTGACGATCATGATCAGTTGAGTTCTGCACCTACAGGAGTGGGGTTTGTTCGCACTGTTTCTCGATGCTCACCTCCCACAAATTCTTTGCCCACAAAGGGGGATGTCATCGCCGAGAGCAGTCCCCCATAATCGAGTCCAAAGTTCACCTCATCCCCAATCTGTAAATGGCAGTTCTCACTGTCGAGAATGACGTGATCGCTGCTAGATCCTAAAATCTCTAGGCGACGTTCAGACTTTAGCCCAGCCGTTAAAACATCCTGTCGGCCCAGCGCAACGATGGATCGCTGCCTGATACCTCGGTCTTTAAACTTAGGGATGTCTCCAAAGGCGTCCTGGCAAATCTCGCCATAGGGAAGCGAGGCTTTTTGCTTAGACTCAATGACTTCGGCAACTAGCTGAAAGGTGTTTGCATGAAGTCCTAGAATGGCCTGTCTGCCAACTGTTTCACAGCCTAAGAGAATAGACTCTCCAATCCGAAGATTGTTAATTTCTCCAATCGCCTGACCAGAATTTGCCCATTCGTAGTTGGCTGAGTTGCCGCCAGAGACAATCGCTAGCGCCACACCTAGCTCGTTTTGAACCATGTTTACCAGCTTGGACAGCATTCCCATGTTTCTGCGATCTGGCCTGACACCGCCGTAGCAGGCTAGATTGCAGCCAATACCAATGACTTGAATGTGAGAGAGCGTCAGCGTTTTTCTCACAAATGCCACTAGATCGCAAGGCAGTACGCCTTCGCGCAAATCACCTAGCTCCACCATAACAATGACTTGATGAATTTTACCCTGAGCTTTTGCGTGGTAAGAGAGCATTTCTAACGTTTTTAGCTCTGTATTGAGGCTAATGTCTGCACTTTTGACAATAGACTCAGCCTGACTGGGTGCGGTGCGCAACAGCACCAGCCGAGCGGATATGCCGGATCGCCTCATTTTTTGGATATTTTCAATGCGCGAGTCGGCAATGAATTGAACACCGCCTGCGATCATTGCTCTGGCGATCGCCGGTTCTCCCAACACCGCCTTAGAAACGCCCATGAGAGAAATGCCCTTTTTTCCGTAAAACTCGCACAGTATGCGGGCATTCTCTTGAATTTTAGAGAGAGAAATCTCTATTCTTGGCAAACATAGCTTCATTTTTTTCAGACAAAAAGTCTGACGGGTTGCCAATATAAAAATGGCAGTCTTACTTACGATGATGGAACTTTGTTGTGAAGGTTTTGTGCCAGCGTCGGCACTAATGTCGGGAAACGATCGGTTAGGGCTTGAACAAGTTTCTGGCAGCCCTCACTCAATACGTCTGTAGTGGGCAGTTGACACTGTTTTTCGTAGCGCTTTGCAATATCCGAGACTTCGCTAGCCGACAGACCTTCGTGGCTGAGCGCGATCGCCAATACCTGCGCCGACGAAATAGCCTCAATCATCTGAATCTCGTACTCTACGGTCGGCATCGGCAGATTGGGAAAATCGCAGCGTACCTTTCTCGCGGGCGGATGCTGAAGAATCACCCCATCCGGCAGACTCCCTTTCAAAATACCGACAGAACTCATGAAGGCAGGGTGACTCACCGCGCTTTGCCCCTCCACCAAGATAATATCGGGACTTTCCTGCTCGAACGCACTCACCACGGCGTTTTCTACTTCGCCAATCACAAACTGAGAAACCAGCGCATCCATCGACACGCCGTATTTAGCCCCCTGCATCAGTCCGGTCTGCCCCGTAGCCACCAAAATTGAACGGATGCCTGCTGCATTTAGCGCTTTGTTGAGTTCTATCGCAGTCGTCATTTTTCCACAGGCGCAGTCTGTGCCGAGTAGCGCAATAACCGGGATAGTGACTTTGGCGATCGCCCCGGTAAAAACATGCAAATCGGCCAAAGCAGGCGGCTTGCGAATATCTCTGATTTGAACGTTATATTGCGTGGCAGCAGCGGCAAACTCAGCATCTTCCGAGAAAAACTGATGCAGGCCATTGATAATGTCCATGCCCTTTTTCATAGCCGCTAAAATCAGCGCTCTTTCTTCAGGCAGGATGCTGGCTTCTAAAGGGGCTTTTCCATAGATGTAACAGTCTGGCGTATTCGGTAGCTGGCTTAGGGCGTCGCCTAGATCGGCAAAAATAGGGATGTTTCGCAGTTGCTCGCCTAGCGCCTCTCCAGCATCTTGACCTGCCAGCGAGCTATCCAAAACACCCACAATTTTGTATCGTTCGGAATGGCGTACCAGTCCGTGAGAGGTTTTGCCGTCTACCTGGCCGAACTGCTGCTCGCAGTAGACTAATGCCGTTTTGATGGGTTTATCCTGGCGAATGCCCTGAGCATATGCACCAGGCCGTTTGCTGGAATACCTCTATAGTCAGTGCGTAACGAAATTTTCTTTATGAGTCTGAATGGTAACATGCGCTACTCCTTTTCAGTTCGCCCCCTATCCTGAGAGGGTTCTGCCCATTTTCAGTCTGATAAAAGTACTCCACAAGTTTGCCGACAGTGTCCGCAGCCACACTGAAACTCACCTGAGTTCTTTATCAAGACAGCATAGCCACTTGTGAAGCTGCGCTAAAACTACGTAAAAACCCATACAGATTATCCCCGCAGGTAGCCTAATATAAAGGCAATTGACGAATGCATCTGCACCGCATCTACACCACGCCTGCACTTTGCGATGTATTCATCCCCTAGTCAGTCGTGCCATCGGAGGAAGCGCTGGCCTATGTTAGTCATAGTCATGAAAAATCAGCTCCTTGCTCCGGCGGCAGTTTGTAATAACTGCCCCATGGCCAGCCAGAGCGGACTCCCTAGATGGAAAAAAGGACGGCTGCGCTGCGGTCGCCCGATTGAGTGCGCGACTAGCCATCAAGAAGTTGATAGAGCGGTCGAGCAAACAATCGGCTCACCTGCAAAATTACCTAACCCCAAAGCCTGTACTCAATACGAATGTGCTATGGGCTTCCGCATTGTTGAGCTATCAGAGCAGTCGGCTTAGCATTGCAACCCCGTTTTTGCAAAGCGTCCTGCTCAGTATGGATAAGCTATGCTGTGTAATATCAAATTAATTACAGGAATTTGCGATGAACAGTACTGCAACCCCCCTAGATAGAGCGTTTGCAGCCCTGTCTTACGTCATGCCTTTAGCCTCAGCGCTGAGCGCGGGCATCTATTTCCTTCCTTTTCTACAGCAGGCAGCACCGCCAATATATGCCGCGCTATATTTTGTGCTTTATCAAACGCCGCTGAGCATTCTCATTGCCATTGAAAACAGTATCTTCGGAATTGCGGTTTTCTTCGTACTCTTCTTATTTGTCATCCGCAACCAGGATATCAGCCGCTTCATTCGATTCAACGTATTACAGGCGATTATCGTGAGCTTTTCAATCTCTATTGGAACTTACATCCTGAGTCTAATAGGCGTTATCCAGATCCCTGTAGTAGGCGAGGCACTGCTCAACGTGCTCTTCTTAGGCGGCATGGCTATTGTCATTTACGGCGTTGCTTTCTCAGTGCTAGGTCGCTACACAGAAGTTCCCGGTATCTCGGACGCTGTGAATGCGCAAATGCCCTTTTAAGCAAAGGTTAAATCTTCTAGATTTTTCTAGCGTCCGAAAGGTTCATATCTGCCCCGCTTAAAGCGTTAGCTCTTTTGAGTCTGGCGCTTTTTCGCTATTAGCTGTTTGGTGGGGCTGCGCAGCTCCATCTGGCGGCTGAGGTTTGCGCTTTTGCACCTTCTGCTGCACCGGATTTTCTAGACAGCCGATGCCTTCTATTTCGATGCGAATGCGATCACCCACCGCCACCTCACCGACCCCTTCCGGCGTCCCTGTCAGCACCACGTCTCCTGGCAATAACGTCATCGTCTGGCTAATGTAAGCCACCAAATACTCCGGCGAAAACACCATATCGGCAATCGACCCGGACTGCGCAGGCGTCGGCGAATCATTCACAAACGTCCGCACATGCGCCCCCGCCGGAATCTCTTTCACAATCCAGGGGCCAAGCGGACAAAATGTATCGAAGCCCTTCGCCCTCGTCCACTGATTCTCCTGACGCTGCAAATCGCGAGCCGTGACGTCATTGGCAATGGTGTAACCCCATATTTTGTGACGCGCTTCGTCCACATCGCAATCTTTAGCGCGATCGCCAATCACCACCGCCAGCTCGCCCTCATAGTCCACCCGCTGAGACTGCGAAGGATACAAAATTGGTGCCCCTGCTGCGGTCACGGCTGTCGGCGGCTTCATAAAGAGCAGCGGTATTTTCGGCACTTCATTCCCCATCTCAGAAGCGTGCTTAGCATAGTTGCGGCCCACCGCAATCACCTTAGAAGGCGCACAGGGCGCTAGCAGCCGATAGTCTTCTAACGCCAATTCCATTTCTGTAAGCTGACCATTGCGCCAGGGAGAAGCATCTAAAACCTGCACTCGTCGATCCGGCTGAAGGATGCCGTAGTGAAGCTGTCCAGAGGATGATCGGACACGGACATAGCGCTGAGACATAGACACACATCAAAAGGACGGTTAGCTCGTTTTGTTGGTATGATTGTAAGTCCTTGCTTTTCTCCACGCCATCTTATTCAAAATTAGCTATTCGAAAGCTGTTTGCAGAATTGAGCTGGCGTCCAGAGAAAGGCCATCGACCACAAGGACACCCTTCTAGAGACCTTATGAATACGCTTTACGAAACCATGTACATCCTGCGTCCCGACATCGGCGACGAGGCCGTTGACGAAGCCATTAGCCGCTATCAGGATATGCTCAAAGAGAGCGGTGCAGAAGATTTGGAAACGCAGCACAGAGGCAAACGTCGCCTCGCCTACGAGATTAACCGCTATCGCGAAGGCATCTATATTCAGATGAACTACGAAGCGCCCGGAACTGCGATCGCCCCGATGGAAAGGGCGATGCGCTTGAGCGAAGATGTCATTCGCTACCTCACCATTCGCTTCGAAGTGCCGGTCGAAGGCAGCGAAGAATCGGGTGATATTGATGCCACAGAGAAATCCTCTGCTGCCCCCTTAGGGTCTTAGGCATCCTTACTATAGACGAGACGAAAGCAGGCCCACTTCTAGCAAGTTGGGTCTGTTTTTGTGTGGGGAGCTGTGTAGGCAGCAAAGAGATAGCAACCGTCGTGTATTAAAAAACACATGTCACTTCAGTTATACTGTCGTTTTTCTTGTCTCTCCGTAAGTGGTATATATCCTGTCACGCCCTCAATTTATCCAGGCACATCTCTTCCATTTCCTTTGAAAAATCCCTTAAAACACCTCATCGGGAGGAAGGTTTGCACGTGATTCAGTTAGCTAGCGGTAACGGTTCGAACACTCAATCAGAGATTGCCAGACTTAAAGAGGAGTTGGCGATGCGCGACCAATTGGTGCAGCAGCTATCTCAGGAGCTTTTTCGCCTGGTAAAGGGCAATCAAGATTTTTTGCCGACGCCAGAAGTCTCGGAGCAGCATCAGCAAGAAGTGCGATCGCTCCGAGACCAAATGCGCCAACTCGAAGAGCAAGTTGCCTTCTACCAGGCGCAAATCGAGAGTAAAGACGAAGAAACCGACCAGCTTCGCCAGACTGCCCAAGAGCTAACCGACCGGACTCGAATGCTAGAGCAGGTCGTACAGGAGCTGCCCAAAATCTACAAAGAAAAGTTTGCCGAGCGCATGTCTGCGGTCAAAGATCGGGTCGCCAAAATTCAGCAAGAAAATCGCGAGCTACAGGCCGAACTGCAAAGCACTAGCTACAGGCTGGCCATACGCACCCGTAAAAGCGGCAGTCACCTAGACCTACCTACTTTCCCCAGCGAAATGCTAGGCGAAAAATCAATGGCAAGCTTTGCCAAAGCATCCAGTTCGAGCCAAATAAACTAGCCCTTTCCGGACGGCTGAAGAAAAACATGAATTAGCAAAAGTAGAACTAAAAAACGGACGAAATGCGCCTGATGGTTGCGAGTTCTACCTAGTTGCGTTGTTGTAAATGTGAATTATCAATTGACCTCATTGAGAAAGCAAGCCACACTATATGTATAAATGTGTAGATAGCTAACAACCCTTCGTAGCAGCGCCCTGCAACTGGATGAGAGATGAGTGAATTGATACCGCTAGAACTAGTGAAGGACATTGCCCGCGAGTACGGATACTGGGCAATTTTTTGTGGCATTCTGCTAGAGAATATGGGCATTCCTATTCCGGGTGAAACCGTCACTTTAGTCGGTGGGTTCCTAGCGGGCAGCGAGGAGCTTAACGTTTGGTATGTGCTAGGTGCGGCCACAGCAGGCGCGATTATTGGCGACAGCGGCGGCTATTTGCTGGGCTACTACGGTGGCTGGCCTCTGCTAGTGCGCATTGGAAAAGTGCTGCGAGTCCCTGAGTCTAAGCTGGAAAGTGTGCGCGATCGCTTTAGCCAAAACGCAGACAAAGCCGTGTTGTTCGGTCGCTTTGTCGCCCTACTGCGTGTCTTCGCTGGGCCGCTAGCAGGCATCACGAAAATGCCCTACCCCAAGTTTTTACTCTGTAACGCCATTGGCGCAGTTACCTGGGCCTCTGTCACAGTGAGCCTGACTTACTTTTTAGGCCAGCTAGTCCCACTCGATACGATTATCAAGTGGGCCACTCAGTTTACGGGGATAGCGCTTTGTGTGGTGGTAGGTTGGGTGGCGATCGCCTGGTGGTTAGAGTCTCGTAATACCGCCGTTCAGGGCCAGTAAGCCACTCATTAGCTGCCCTACGGCTTCACCACATACTGAGACTCTACCGGCTCGACGATGCCCTCTTCCGCCAGCGCCTGATAAATCATGGCAGAAAGCTCGGCGCGAGTGGTTGGCTGAGCCGCATTAATTTGATTTAGCTTGGGATAGTTCACCACCAAACTAGCAGTAGTTGCCGCCGCGACTTTCTCAGTGGCCCATTTAGGAATGCTGTTTGCATCTGTATAGCGCGACAGCGTGGGCTGCACATTATTAGGCGGCTTTATGTCCAATCCCGTAACCAACGTCGTCAGCGCCTGAGCACGGGTCACCGGCTCATTCGGCTTAAAGACATCGCCCGGAAAGCCGGTCATAAAACCGCCTCTTACGACTTCACCAATAGATTCTCTGGCCCAATAATCACCGGCAACGTCAGAAAACTCAAGGTTTTCTTTGTTAGCGGTTAGCCCAAACGTTCTAGAAACAATATTGGCTACCTGAGCGCGCGTTACTTGCTCATCGGGCCTAAAGTCGCCGCTGTCGAAGCCAGAAATGAGGCCCCGGCTGCTCAGCCCGTCAATGAAAGGCTTGGCCCAGTAAGTATCAGGAACATCAGCAAAGCCAATCGGATCTTTTGCGGGTGCGCTCGCCGCTTCGGAAGCCTTTGGTTTAACTGCCTCTGCCGCCGCTTCAGTTTCTGGCAAAGCCTCTGCCTCTCCAGAAGTGGCCGCAACCCCTGCAACGCCTGCTGCTGTTCCAGCCGTACCCGCTCTAAAGTCGCTCCAGACACTGCCAGTAGGCTCACGCCCGACAACATCGACTCTTTCTCTTCTGAGCGCAGCTCGTTCGGCTAGTTCAGCTCTTGCCGAGGGACGAACGCTATCCTCATCGGCTCTTCGAGGAACGGCCACTACCCCCGAGTTAACGCCCTCAGAGTCGTCACCTGAGCCAAATGCGATAGGCGGCCGAACCTCCTCGACACCCGCTCGACCACTGGCTAGCGGCTCGCTGAAAATACTATCGGCACTACCTCGAGTAAGGCCCCAAAATAAGACGCTGCCCAAAGACAAAAAGGCAACTAGCACCGCGACCATCTCGTCAAATCCCAACGGGCGATTTGAACTAGCGCCGCCGGGTGTTTCCTCTGGGCGACGGTCGGGATTGTTGGGGGGTTCAATGGGGGACTGGGTCACGGTGCTCGCTCACGGATAAGGTGAATATTAAGGAGATAGGAAATGCGCGTCAGTGCGATCGCCCATCAACTCCCAAAAATAGAGCATTACGGTAAAAAAATCAGCACTCTTTGGCATATCGCTTCATCAATGTTCATTGATTTCGCCTCGCAAAAGCCGTATAACTGACCGCAAAGACTGGGGATTAGCTGGGTATCAACAGGGGTCGCAGAATGCTCAAAGCAGTCGATGAAAACGTTTGGGTCGCCGAACAGCCCATTCGATATTTTGGTCTTGGCATCAGAACTAGAATGACCGTCGTTCGACTGGCCAATCGCGAGCTGGTTGTCATCTCTCCGATTCGTATGGATGATGAGCTGGCCAATCAACTTGGGGCGCTAGGCGCGATCGCCCCCAATCTTTATCACTATTTTTTTGCCGCCGAATGCAAAGTACGCTATCCCAAGGCGATCTTTTGGGCCGCGCCAGGGTTAGCCGCCAAAAAGCCAGATTTACCGATTGACCAAACGATTACAACTCAAGAAAAGTGGCCGCTAAACGAGCTAAAATTCGCGCACTTCGACGGATTCAAATCGCTTAGCTTCAGTGGGGCTGACTCGCTGAACGAATGCGTCTTTTTTCATCAGCAGAGCCGTACTTTGATCTTGACGGATACAGCCTTTAACTTTGACGAAAGCTTTCCGCTTGTCATTCAGCTAGTCACCCGAGTAGGCGGCGGCTATAAAAGCTTAAGTCCATCCTTGCTAGAACAAATAGCCACGACAGACAAGCCGAAGGTAAAAGCAGCCGTTGAGCAAGTGCTAGCTTGGGATTTTGAGCGAGTCATTATGGCTCATGGTGCAATTTAGAAAAGAATGGCAGAGCGCGATTTAGAACAAGCTACGAACGCTTTCTACGCTGAGCAATCGTAAGACTATAAGAATCTGAGAATGAAATGCTTATACAGACTACGATGGCAAAATTTCGAAATATTCACAGTGATTAGGCCGAATCATCCCAAAATCTCTTCGATCTACAGTTAATATTTGGCGCACATTCAATCGTTCTGCGATCGCCGTTATTGCCGCATCTGTAAAATCTAGCTTTGCGTCTTCGTATTTTTCTAAAATTTCACGTATACGGTTGATATCGCTCTGCTTCACATACTCAAATTTGAACTGGCTACCGCTTATCATTTCCAAGAAGCATCTCATTTGAGATTGTCCAATCCTCTCTGACAATAGGTATGCCGTTTCGACAATGACAGCATTTATCAGAACGATATTCTTTCCACGCAAAGACAAAAGTGCTTCAATTACTTTCGCGTGTCTTTCGTCATTGCTATCCATCACCGCATATAAAAATCCTGAGTCAATCAGAGGGTCTGCTATCATCACTCCATTCCGCTTCTACGAAGAATAGCGCTAGCTATATCTTCTCTGTCTGACTTTTCGGTTTCTCGTCCTTATCGATGAAAACATTCCTGCCATAGAGAGCAAAAAGTCTACACCACTGACATCACTATCAGAGTTCGCTCCCGAAGAAAGCATTCCACTATCAGTTGGTGATTCACTCAATATAGAAGGTTCATCATTCTCTAATTCTTGAGCTTTTCTATTGTCTACAGAGAAGCTGTTTTCCTGTTTTAAGAGAGCATATTTCTCTTTAACAGTTTTCATTCGCGAGTACAAAACGGCTAACGAGTTCTTGTCTGAGGATAATTCTACTTTTGACGATAGAGATACAATTCGCACTGTGTTTCTTCTAATATTTTTTTCCTTTTCATATAGTTCAGTTTCAAGATTAGATAGCTCGGCCCAAGTCTCTTGAACAGCTTCTAGCTCAAAGAATTTAGATTTGACGAACTTTTCTTGCCTTTGCCTGTTAAGAACATATTCGTGATAATTAATTGCAGGTGTATCTACTACTTGTTCTAGATAATGAAGGTATGTCATATGGCTAAGTATCCTGTTAGATTGGGTATAGGTTATTCTCGAAAAACTTGTAATTTCCTGTCTGAATCGATTAAAACGGTATGTCATCGTATTCAGCTTCAAAGCTTGCTTTTTCCATCTCAGGATCAAAGTCGAAGGGTTCCGTAAACTCCTCCAGTGAGCAGGGCTATTTCATTTGCAGAGATAGCTTGATAGGTTAGGGACTGAAAACCCGAT
>QBMC01000014.1 GCA_003242035.1 Nodosilinea foveolarum
ATCGGGTTTTCAGTCCCTAACCTATCAAGCTATCTCTGCAAATGAAATAGCCCTGGTTCTATCTAAAACAATATTCTTAGAAACATAACTGACTAAAACAATATTTTTAGAAACATAACTGACTAAAACAATATTTTTAGAAACATAACTGAAAAAGATGCTTCCTCACAGCGGTGGAAACGTCTTTTTTTGAGTATTTTTGGGGTATGCGCTCTTTAGCCCCTCTCGTCGGCCATTGAGCGAATAGGTAGCTCTGTATTAAAAGGCTTGCTGCTAAGGGTTTGCGATATAGTAAATGCCTGTAGATTTCTGATAATACCCGCTGTGACTATAGCTGCTGCCGACTTTCTAAATGCTGATATTTCCCGGCCTGCTAGGTATTTGGGCAATGAGCGCGGTGCGGTTCATAAACCCTGGGAGACGGCGGATATTCGCTGGGTGCTCACTTACCCAGAGATTTATGAGGTGGGCGCTTCGAATCTGGGCCATATCATTTTGTACAGCATTTTGAATGCGCAGCCTCGACAACTGTGCGATCGCGCCTATCTTCCCGCCGCCGATCTCACCGAAAAATTAAGGGCTAGCCAAACGCCCATTTTTGCCGTGGAGTCTCGCCGCAGTTTAGCGGAATTCGATATTCTCGGCTTTAGCTTGAGCTACGAGCTGGGCGCAACCAACATTCTAGAGATGCTTTCACTGGCTCAGGTGCCACTAACCTGGCAAGAGCGTGAGGCTCCAGGCCCTTGGAACCCGGAAGATGGTAGCTGGCCCTTAATTTTCGCGGGCGGGCAAACGGCAACGTCTAATCCCGAACCCTACGCAGAGTTCTTTGACTTTGTGGCGCTCGGTGACGGGGAAGAACTGCTGCCCGAAATTGGATTAGTCCTTCAAGAAGGCAAAGCGGCTGGGCTAAGTCGAGAAGCGCTGCTGCTAGATCTGGCGCAGGTGCCTGGGGTCTATGTGCCCAGATTTTACGACATGGCTTCGGATGGATCGGTGCATCCTAACCGTCCGGATGTGCCCGCGCGAATTCTCAGACGGGTGGCACCACCCATGCCGGAGTACTCCATTGGCCTGGTTCCCTACGTTGAGACCGTGCACGATCGCCTAACGGTCGAAATTCGGCGAGGCTGCACTCGGGGCTGTCGCTTTTGTCAGCCGGGAATGTTGACGCGTCCGGCTAGAGACGTGCCGCCAGAGCAGGTAATTGACACCATTGAGCGAGGTATGCGCGAAACTGGCTACAACGAGTTTTCGCTGCTGTCTTTGAGCTGTTCGGACTATCTGGCACTGCCTGCGGTAGGCGTAGAGATTAAGAATAGGCTGAAGGATGACAACATCAACTTGTCGCTGCCTAGCCAGCGCGTAGACCGGTTTGATGAAAACATTGCCAATATCATCGGCGGTTTGCGGCAAACCGGGATAACCTTCGCACCTGAGGCCGGTACGCAGCGAATGCGCGACATCATCAACAAAGGACTGACGAATGAAGAACTGCTGCGCGGTGTGAAGACTGCCTACGAGCAAGGTTGGGAGCGTGTGAAGCTCTACTTTATGGTGGGACTACCGGGCGAAACTGATATTGATGTTATTGGCATTGCTGAGACGGTGCGCTGGCTGCGACGGGAGTGCTTTATCAAGGGCCGTCGGGCGCTAAAATTCAACATTACAATTTCTAATTTAACGCCTAAGCCGCATACGCCCTTTCAGTGGCACTCGGTTTCGACCGAGGAGTTTCAGCGTAAGCAGGCTTTGTTGCAGGCTGAGTTCAATGCGATTCGTGGGGTGAAGGTGAACTTTACCGACGTGCGAATTTCGGCCATGGAAGATTTTGTGGGTCGGGGCGATCGCCGACTCTCAGCAGTAGTCAAACGCGCTTGGGAACTAGGCGCGGGGATGGATTCCTGGTGGGAGAGCGTGGAGAAGGCATTTGGCGCTTGGACGGAGGCGATCGCCGATGCTGGACTCGACTGGAAATACCGCCAAGTAGAGAGCGGCGAATGGAGCCTTGACGAAAACATTGAGAGCGCCGAACATGCAGGTCAAGCCGTCAATGATGAGATGGAAGCTGTATTGGCTCGCCCGCTGCCCTGGGATCATATTGATACGGGGATCGAAAAGCAGTGGCTAAAAGATGACTTGAAGCGCGCCCTGGAAGCGGCAGTGGTTCCAGACTGTTCCTTTGAAGGCTGTTCTCACTGCGGCATCTGCGGCCCAGACTTTGGCCATAACGTGATCGTTCCGCCGCTAGAGATTCCTCAGTTCTCGGGCCACTTCGAACCTAATCAAACCCGCGCTCAGCGGCTCAGAATCAAGGTTGGCAAGCTAGGCGATATGGCCCTGATCGGTCACCTAGACTTTGCTCGGCTGTTAGACCGTGCGGTTCGCCGAGCCGCTTTGCCTATTGCCTTCACAGGCGGTTTTCATCCCGGCCCGCGAATTTCTCCGGCCAACGCGCTGCCGCTGGGTTTGACGAGTACCGGAGAAATTATTGACTTTGAGCTAACTCAAATTATTGCTCCAGAGGAGTTTGAATCGCGTATCAAAGTTCAGCTACCCGAAAATATTCCGCTCTATAGCGTGGAGCAGATTTCGCTAGATCTGCCCTCGGCAACGAAGTGTTTGGATCGCGCTGAATACTTATTGGCAGTTGGCCTTGCAAATGAATCAATGGATGGATCGGCGGGTGAGTTAGTGGATGCTGACTGGCTGGGTTGGTTAGCTCAAGTACTGGCGGCTGAGCAGATTATGCAGACTAAAACGACCAAGCGCGGCAAAAAGCAGGAAGTGGATTTGCGATCGCGCCTTTTCGAACTCGATTTGGCTAGCGAGGCCGACTTAAACAGCCTGCCAGCGTCCGTCCGCCAACGCCTTACCCCCAACCGCAGTGAGCAAGGCATATTCCGCTACGTCGGGAGCTGTCGTAACGACGGTACTTTGCTCAAGCCAACCGACCTGGTTACCATGCTTGAATTTGTCAGCAACCAGACGCTACAACTGGCCCACGTCCACCGGGTTGGGCTAACGCTCAGCGCGTAGAATAGGGCATTCCAGCGGCCTATTGCCTACGCTATATGGCTTCTAACATCGCCCCGGTGAGTTGAGAAATCAAGATGGTTCAGACCGATCAAAAGGTTGCTCGAATAGGGCTAGCAGGCGCTAGTCTGACGACTGCTTTATGCTTTGCGATCCTTATTAATGTTATAGGCCCTAGAGAACAAGGCGCACTGGCACAGTCTGTCCGCCGCCAAGCTGTCTCGCAATCTAGAGCCAGGACAGTGGCCCAAACCAATTCCATTCAGTCGCCGCTCTCCGATCTAGATCAGTTTCCGCTGTTCCCCGCCCTTTCACTATCTCCCTATAAAGCTCAGATAGTCGCCTCAGATAACCTGCTCTCCCCTCTGGAAATGAAGCAGCCCAGCTTGTCCTGGATAGAGGATCAAATTGGCAATCGCTATGGGAGCGATCGCCTAGTCGAACGTTGGCGAGCCTACCGCGCCCCCGACAGCACTGGTCAAACCCTCAACTATGTAGATGTCATCGTTAACGAGTCCCTCTGGGATCTGCTCAATTACTTCGAACGCTACGCCTTCATCTCGCAGTTTGGCACCGCTGCCAAATACCAGGGCTACAACCTCCGCGTATTTCATACAGGCGACGAGCAAACCAGCCTAGACGCCAACGGCTCTAGCGTAAATGGCGTCAGAACCGCCGTACTGCGGGGCGCATACTTTTGTAACTTCGAGCAGTCAACCCTTCCCCCTAATCCAGTCCAGCCCTCGATACCCTGCAACATCGTCCTAGACGAATCGAGCCTACGGACGCGCGGCTCACGCCTACCCCGCTAACTCATCACTCATCACTCATCTTTTCTCCCCCTCTCCCCTTCCGCCAAAAATCAAAGTACGCCGTCTGCACTGCCGCTGACAGCGGCAAAATCGGCTCGCTGTTTTGAATCGCTTCTAAAGGCAAAGCGCTACTAGCTAACACCTCTGGCAAAGCGGCCTCTTTTCCTAAAAAGATAGGAGACAAGCCCTCACCCGAGCGGGATATTTGCGTCGCTGGCCCAGTCTCCCAGCAATAGTCAATCCAGGTCTTTGCCGTCTCGTTCATAGGCGCTCCTTTGGGCCTTACCCAAACATCAGCCGACAGCAGCGATCCCTCTGTGGGTATCGTCATTTTCAGATCTTGATAGCGCTGCTGGGCCGCGACAATATCTGCCGACCAGCTAATAGCCACGTCTACGTCGTCATTGATCAGTGCCTTAAGAGCGTTTTCTCCGTCGTAGGTCTTGACCTGACGATTGAGCTGGGCTAGCAAATCACCCAACTGCTCAGTTAGCTGTTGCTCCACCTCTGCGGCAGTTGGCGGCGTTTTAGTGCTGCTTTCAACGCTGGGATTAAAGCTGCCGCTTCGAATCTTCTGTAATAGCCCCAAGACAATGCGCGGATGGTCTGGCATCGCAATGCGGTTTTGTAATGTCGGCTCTAGCAAATCGCGCCAGCTTGAAAATGGCTCTGCGCCCAATGGGGCCAGTACCTTTCCCTGACGGTAAACAATCGCCAGAGACTGCACCCTATAAGGCGCTGCCCAGAGGTTTTGTTCAGAGGCAGTGTTCTGATTCTTTGCCGCTGGATTCTGACCAATTTGGCCCTGAATGCCCTGATTAATCAATTGCTGCCAGTTTTGTAGCCAGTCGGCGGGTAATTTTTCTAATGATTCTGGCGCTAACTGAAGGGGTTCAATTAAATCTTGAGCGATCGCACTAATCAGCCAATAGTCGTCCAGGCTCACCAAATTATCCGGCTGAAGCTGCTTAGGATCTTTTACCCAGGGCAATAGCTGCTTCAGCGAAAAGCTATTCGATTTCTTAGGTGATTGCCACCGCTGTAGTTGATAAAATAAGTCCGATAGCTGATTGAGCATTTGAAATTTGACTGGGGCAGTTGTCTGCTGCCGAAATTTCTTTAGCACTTCAGCCGGTACAGAATCGGTTAGTAGCGATATCGCCAGGGTATCAACGGCACTGGGCCGACAGCCTAACAAGGTGCTGCCAAGGGTTACCGCCGATCCCAACAGCAATGTTCTTCTATTTATCTTTATTTGCTGACCCATACTTGATGACTCGTAAATTGCCGCACTGTTCGCGCAAATACCATCTATTACCGGGCTTCATCTTATCGCCCTGCTGTTGCCTTTATGTCTGCCAGGGGATGCAGGTACACTCAAAGCGAAAAGCGCAAGAGACTGTCCTCCTGCGCTTTTCAAAGTTCAGTCTCTTTTAGCCGAGACCTATCTGTCGATAGTTAGATTGGGTCGATGACTTGATAGAACAGAGCCTACAGGGACTGTGTCTTACCTGCGCCCCACTTATCGCCCATAATTTTAGGCATCAGCAAAATGTGAGCCGAAATAGCTTCCAAATCGTCTTCGGTAAGCCTGCGCATCTTAGGATATAGATCTGTGCTCTGGGTACTAGGGTGCAGCTCAGAGATCTCTGTGAGTCCATCGTAGGTGGTCGGATTGTGCAGGTAGTCTACCAGCGCTGCGATGTTATCGCGAGCGGGATAGGCTCCTTCTAAAGACTCAGTGTCTAAGCCGACGTTGGGATTGGTTTTAGTGATGCCGCCTACGTGACAGGTGGCACACGCCTGGTTGAACTGACGGCGACCGCGTAGAAATGTTTCTACCGGCAGGGTCGAGGTCTCGCCCTGATCGTTCATTTTGATGGTTCGCGTGGCTGGATCAATTTCAGCGGCGATCGCCTCATTGAAACCACTCCCCACTCCGCTGCCAAATACACTGGCCACAAAGATGACAGCAACCGCTAGCCAAGCAGTACATCTCTTCAACAAATTTCTCATTTTTATGCTCGCTTCTCAGACACGCAACACAGCACTGACCCAAATGCAGCTAAACCACTGAGGTTAAACCGCAAAATGAATCGAATTATGCATTTATCATGCCACGAATAGGACGGCAGTAGTGCGGACAAGCGCGAAGATGCACGGATATCTCGCTGATTCTCTGGCGAAAGGCTAATAAGTCGCTCAGATTAGTTACCTTTCGTTACAAACAGCGGTTGTCTAGCGCCCCAATTAGCCTCTTTACGATTCCAGCGAGTCCGTGTTGCGCAGAACCGGCGCGACTTGTTTTTCTGGCTGCTTTTCTGAGCTGGCGGCAACAGCAGCGTGGGGTCTAGCAGCGATCGCCACCTTATTCACAGGGCGATGCAGCCGAATTAGCTGAGCCAAGCTCTGCTTAAGCTGAGTACGCGGCACAATCGTATCGACAAAGCCATGCTTCAGCAGATACTCCGCTGTCTGAAAGTCATCAGGCAGCTTTTCGCGCACGGTTTGCTCCACTACCCGACGACCCGCGAAGCCAATGGTGGCCTCTGGCTCTGCCAAAATGATGTCTCCGAGCATGGCAAAGCTAGCCGTTACGCCGCCCGTGGTTGGGTGAGTTAAAACAGGAATGTACAACAGCCTAGACTCCCGATGACGCTCTAACGCCGCGCTAATTTTTGCCATTTGCATCAGGCTCAGCATCCCTTCTTGCATTCTAGCCCCGCCGGAAGAGCAGACAATAATGGCAGGCAGCTTGTCGGCGGTGGCTCGTTCGATTAGCCGAGTTAGTTTTTCACCCACCACAGATCCCATACTGCCGCCCATAAAGCGAAAGTCCATAACGCCCAGCGCTGCGGGTTCTCCCCCAATTTGACCGAGTCCCGTTTGGACGCCATCTATTAGCTTGGTTTTTGCTTGGGTTTCGCGAATGCGGTCGGAATAGGCTTTGCGATCGCGAAACCGCAGCGGGTCTTGCGGCGAAATTTGCGTATCTATTGGCGACCACGAACCCTCATCAATTAGCTGCTCAATGCGCTCTACGCTAAATACTCGGTGGTGAAATTTGCATTCCGGACACACCTGCTGATTTGCCTTCAAGTCTTTCGCATAGATCAGCTCATCGCAGCGCTCGCACTTCCGCCATAGGCCATCGGCAATCTCGCGCTCATGTCGATTCTCGCTAATCAAACCTGTCTTCCTACGATTGGCAAACCAGTCAAATAATGACATTTTCCCGCTTATCAAACCTAATTGGGTGGTTGCCCCAAATCGCTTAGCCCAACTGTTTGGCTGACGCTGTTTAACTCGCTGTTTGGTTGACAGCGCCTGACAGCATGATTTGACAAGGCAAATTACTTTTCCATCCTACTACAGCCCCATCGGAAAGAAGATAGATAGATAAGCCGCTATCAAAGCTTGACCGTAAAACAGCGTGAGCACTGCGCCCAACGCCAGATATGGCCCGAACGGGATATGTTGCTTTGATCCCAATATTCCTAGGGCGATCGCGCCACTACCCACAACCGCACCCATCGCCGCCGCCAAAAAGGTTGCTAGCAGCAAACCAGGCCAGCCCAACCAAGCCGCCATCATCGCGGCTAGCTTAGCATCACCGCCACCCATCGCGGCCTTGCCAAAGGCCCGACTGCCCGCAATACCTACCAAGTCAAACAGCCACAGGCCAAAAATACTTGCGCCGACTGCCGCCGCGACTCCGCTCATAACATGCACTAAGCTCGGCTCCGTCAAGTAGCCCATCCAGCCTTGAAACAGCCAGCCTAGAACCAATCCAGAAGCCGTTAAGCTATTCGGCAGCGTCATGGTATCTAGGTCAATGAGGGCTAATGCCAGCAGCCAGCACACAAACAGCCAATGCCCAGGAGTCGCCCAGCTTATGCCAAAAAGCCCGTATACCGATACAAACAGGCAAGCGCAGGAAAACTCCACCATCGGATAGCGAGCGGCAATCGGTAAGCGGCAGCTTCGACAGCGCCCTTTCAGCCACAGCCAGCCTAACACCGGCACGTTGTCGTAGGGCTTTAAGCGAGTTTTGCAGTTTGGGCAACGCGAAGGCGGATGCAGTAGAGACAGCCCTGCCGGTAGCCGATAGACCACTACGTTAAGAAAGCTGCCAACGGCTGCGCCCAGAATGAAGATGAGGACGAACGGCAGCAGTTCGTAGAACAGGTCGGTGGAGAACAGCTCAGAACTCATGGGCAGCAGTCGAAGTAGAAGACCTTCGTAGAGTGCCCAGATATCGACAATATTTGATGTGATTGAAGCGGTAGTCCTAGCTTCAACGACGTCAGTCAGAGGCTACTAGAGCTGCCAAAAGCGAACCATCTCGATAATCAAAATGGCGGCCCACACGAAGATGCTAATGCCCGCTGCGGCTGCGGCAATGTCTTTAATAATGCGGATACGCTCGTTATGATTAGGCTCTACAAGATCGCACAAAACTTCAATGGCGCTATTGAACAACTCAGAAATGAGCATCAGCCCCATTGCTAGCAATATCAAGTTGGTATCTATTCTATCCACTTTTGAAGCGAAAAGGAGACGAATAGCAAAATGATTGATAGAACGACTTTATAGGCGACGCTGAAGTCGGTGATCACTGCGACATGCAGACCCGCTAGAATTACTTTTAGCTTGCGAGCCGGGTTATAGCGAGCGCTGCGATATGGATGACTCATGCTTGGAGCGCTGGTAGTTTGACTGTAGTTTAATTCTTTGAAGATGTAGTCTTTAGAGATTCTATCTTTCTCTAAGCTACGACAAACAAGCTATGCTACGCCCGGTTCAATTTGGCTAAAGGGGACAAAGCATTCTTGCGGCAGCAGCACTGGCTTGTCGCCGAATACGAGCTTGCCACGACGATTCAGGCGACCAATCGCGACGCCGATAGGCCGCTGCATCACTTCTGGATGCACTTCATAAAAGGTGCGATAGATCTGGCGAGCAGCTTTAATTAGTTCTGGATCTAGTAACACTGAATCATCTCCAAAGGCGAGTCGGTCGGTTTTTTCAGGCAGCATATTAGGCATTTTGTTTGGCCTAGCGTCAAGCCCACTTATAGCAGATCTACTGATGTCTACTCTATTAATGTTTGGCTTGTCTATAGTCGGCGGGGCCATTCTTGATGCTGATTTTACAGCTTCTCTTGCTCTTTCAACGACTCCATTCATCAGAAATTGAAACTCCTAAACGACAATCGAAAACTCTAATAGCCTAAAGATAGCTGACAATGCTCACACAATAGTTTTCATGTACTATCTTTGCGCTATTCACTGGCCGCGATCGCCTTCCTCAACACCTCACCCATTTCCTTACATCCCACTGGCGTCATCCCTTCAGACATAATGTCGCCCGTTCGATAGCCCTGGTCTAGCACGGCTAGCACCGCCTGCTCAATCTTCTCAGCAGCAGCAGGCTGGCCTAAGCCGTAGCGCAACATCATCGCCGCGCTAAGCACTTGGGCCAGAGGATTGGCCTTGTCCTGTCCCGCAATATCAGGCGCTGACCCATGCACCGGTTCGTATACACCAGGGCCACTCTCGCCCAGACTGGCAGAGGGTAGCATACCGATACTGCCTGTTAGCATGGCTGCCGCATCCGAAAGAATATCGCCGAATAAATTACCGGTGACAATGGTGTCGAACTGTTTGGGGGCGCGCACGAGCTGCATCGCGGCGTTATCTACATATAGATGAGAAAGTTCTACGTCTGAGTAGCTTTGGCTCAGGGTTGTGATGCGATCGCGCCATAGCTGCGAAACCTCCAGCACATTTGCCTTATCTACAGAGCACAGCCGCCCTCCCCGCTTTTGCGCCGTCTCGAAGGCAACTTTCCCTATCCGGTCAATCTCGCTGCTGGTGTAGACCATCGTGCTCACCCCGCGCTGCTCGCCGTTCTCCATCTCAAAAATGCCTTTCGGCGAGCCAAAGTAAATGCCACCCGTTAGCTCGCGCACCACCATAATATCTACGCCCTCGACCACCTCTGGCTTCAGCGACGAGGCCGCTAGTAGCTGCGGTAAGATAGTCGCGGGACGCAAATTGGCGAATAAACCCAATCCCGATCTGAGTCCTAGCAGTCCAGTTTCGGGCCGCTGGGCGCGAGGTAAATTGTCCCATTTGTAGCCGCCGATAGAGGCTAGCAAAACAGCGTCACTCTGGCGACAAGTTTCTAGCGTTTCGTCTGGCAGCGGCGAACCGGTTGCATCAATTGCCGCTCCGCCGATTAGCGCTTCGTTGAATTCGAAGGCGATCGCCTGCTGCTCGCCTATCTGCTTTAGGACGGCCACGGCCACAGCCATAATCTCTGGGCCAATCCCGTCTCCAGGCAGTAGCGTAATGCGATAGGTCTTATTAGTAGGGGCGATCATGGTCGAACCAAGCTTGCGAGACAGAAGCCATAGTACCTGATGCTGAGCGTGTAAAATGCTGGGCGTGTAAAATACTATGCGTACTAAGTCGTAGGCGGTTCCTACGCAGTTCTTTTTTAGCTCTTTGGAGTAGGAAACCCCACCGGTATGACCTTTTTGCGTGACGATTTGACTCAGCTAGCGGCATACAAGTCTCCGCATCCCACCGACTCAGATGGCGAAGCAGACAGGGTTCAGCCAGTACTAGACGGCCTAGACACCAACGAAAGCCCGCTCGACCTACCTGAAGATCTCAAGGCAGACTTAGCAGAAGCCTATTGTCATCAAATTTCGGCCAACCGTTATCCCAATGGCGATCACCAGGCGTTGAAACAGGCCATTGTTGACTACGCCCTGCGGTCGGGAAAAATCGCCCCTGAGATAATCAGCCCTGAGAATGTAACATTGGGCAACGGCTCAGATGAGCTGATTCGCTCTGTGCTGATGGCGACCTGTCTGGGTAACCACGGCTCCATTTTGGTCAGCGAACCGACGTTCTCGATGTACGGCATTTTGGCCAATACGCTCGGCGTCAAGGTTTGCCGACTGCAACGTCAAGACAATTTTGAGGCAGATACCGCCGCTGCTCAATCGGCTATAGAATCGCTAGGAACCGCTGATGTGCCTCCCGTACGAGCTGTCTTTATGGTGCATCCCAACTCGCCGACGGGCAACGCGCTAACGCAGCGAGAACTCGACTGGCTAAAGCAGCTCTCGACCGATGTTTTGGTAGTAGTAGATGAGGCTTATTTTGAGTTCAGCGGTCATACAACGCTGTCGGATGCCTTGAGCCGACCCAACTGGCTAGTGCTTAGAACGTTCTCAAAAGCGTTTCGACTGGCGGCTCATCGGGTTGGCTACGGCATTGCGCATCCTGCGATTATTTCAGCGTTAGAGAAGCTGCGGTTGCCCTACAACCTGCCTAGTTTTTCTCAGGCAGCGGCGCTAACGGCACTGGCTCATAGCGATCGCCTCCTCACTCAAATTCCCACGCTTATTAGCGAACGCGATCGCCTATCGCAAGTTCTATCAGAGCATCCCTATTTACAGGTGTGGCCCAGCGATAGCAACTTTATTTATGTGCGGTTGAGCGATCGCGGTCAAGCAGCGCTAGAAGTGACTAAGCAAGCCGACGGTCTGGTAAAAATGTTTGAGCAGTTGCGAGCGAGCGGTACGCTAATTCGACACACTGGCGGCGGACTGCGCATTAGCATCGGCACCGCTGCTGAAAATAGAAGAACGCTAGCCAACTTACAGCAGGTCTTAGGCAGCAAGCCGTAGGATATCTACGAGGTACTCGCTACCCAACCTAAGGATCTACCAAACCTGAGAACCTACCAGACGAATCCAGATCGTACGCGCCGAATCGTTCTGGGCAACACGCCGACTAGCAGCGCAAAAGCCTGATCGGGCACTAAATCTACGGTGGCCTGATCGAAGTAGGTCTTGAACTGCTCTAGAATCATTCGCGCCCTATCGTCTGGGCGAGGCTGGTCGGTAAAGTTTTGAGTGAGCCGAATCCACTGAAGCCGAATCTTGATTGCGTTCTGATGGGCTTCATGAGAATCGGGACTGAGCAGCGACAGATTGCCGATAGGAATAACGCCCACAATACCTTCTGAATCTAAATCGCCCCCCACAGCAGCCCCTGGCCCAGCGAATTCAGCGTGGAATTCTCTGAGCACGATTAAGCCATTACGGCGACGGCTGTTGACAACCCAAAGCTGGCCGCTTTCTAGCTTTTCAACCACTTCATCAACTTTCAAATCTTGATTCACTGATTCGCCGAAAAACTTCCAGTGGCTTCGTGAGCCTGAGTGTACCGCTTTAGGAGCACATCCTTCTAACGGTTCTATTGCGGTGACTAGCTTTTTTACTGCCTTTTCTGTAGCCGCCTTTTCTGCTGTAGCCTCTCCTGATTGTATACCGGCACTGATACGATCAAAACGACCAGATAGTTCACAATGTATGGACGAGCCAGCCGTCTGCGCAACTTTCCCGACAGGAAGCTTAGAGGGTATAGGGACTATAGAATTAGTAGCAGACTGAAGATCCATTGACTGGAGCATTCGTCTTGCGCCCCTTGGAGATAACGACAGGTAACCCCTCCTAATGTGATACGAATTCTCGCCATAGAACCAAAGAACAAATACTTTTTATTCATTCTTTATAGAAATCTACGCAGTCCTTTACAGGCAGAACATAAAGCTCTGAGAAGGAAGCTACCTGGACTCAGTAAATTTATTGAGTTTAGCTTGTAATTTTTTCAGCACATCACTCAACGTATCATCTCAGCTATCAGCCCAATCGAGACAAGACTCAATGGCTGACAAATCGCTGATTTGGATATCAATACTAGTTGGCATTAGCGGAATGCAGCTTTATCTTTTCTTAAGAATGCTCTTGAAGACACCCTTTACTGATTGACTTCGCCTTGTAGACGCTTTGATAGCAATAGCCGTTCAGGGCGAAGCCCTAGTCCTGCCAGTATTGGGTTACTGACTTCGCAAGGCTGATAACCGGCTTGCGTATAGAGCGATCGCGCCGCCTGATTGTCTGCCATAACATGTAGATAAACGCGATCAAATCCCCACTGTAGGGCAACGCTTTCGCAGGTGTGCAGGAGCTGCTTTGCCGCGCCCTGACGCCGATAGGTCGAGTCTATCGCTAGGTTTGATAAGTAGGCCCTTCTGGGTGGAAAAAAACGCCAGGTTTCGCAAGGGCGCTGAGAAATTTCGATGGTGCCAATAACAGTGCCAGCAGACAGCTTTTTGGAGGCCGTAGAATTGACTTTGGCCGCGACTAAACAAGCATATTGGCTGGAGTGTGTCTTTAGCCGAGTCCTGATATCTTCTCGGATGCCGATGCGCATTAGCCAATAAAACCAGTGGGTAGCCTCGACTTGGGGATAAAAACTGCTGAGTAACACAGCAATCATTTGGGGCAAGTCTTCTATGCGGGCGGCCCGGACGCGAATCGGGGCTGACTTTTCTTCAGGCGATCGCTCCGATAACCGCTCTAATGACTGATCTGATACCCATTCTGTAGATTGTGCAGCGCAGGAAAACAAAGACGGCTGACCAGAAGGCTTTGAGACGCTGACAACAACAGGTTTTAAAGGCAGCGTCGGCTCACCGTTAGTCGCGGACATAGTAAAAACTCAAAGCGGTTGGGAACTTTATGTAGGACGTTATACGCGGGCACCTCAGTCTGTATGAAGGGGCGATCGCAAACGAATAAATGCCTTTGACAGTGAGGCTTTTGCACTTTAAATGCTAGCTCTTCACCTATCAGCCCTGGCGCCCCAACATGACATTTTCGGCCTAATGAGAGATTGATGCATGGCAGTTAGAGAGCTTAGCCGACAGACAAAGGCATTCAAGCATAAAATCTTGGTGGTAGATGACGAACCCGACAATTTAGATCTGCTCTACCGAACATTCTACCGAGATTTTAAGGTGATCAAGGCTCAAAGTGGCCAAGATGCTTTGGAAACGATGGCTGAGCAAGAAGATATTGCCGTCATTATTTCTGATCAGCGAATGCCCGGTATGAGTGGGACAGAGCTGCTGCGGCTGACCGCTGATCGCTATCCTAACTCTATTCGCATCATGCTTACGGGCTATACCGACGTAGAGGATTTGGTTGAGGCGATCAATACCGGCAAGGTTTTTAAGTATGTCACAAAGCCCTGGGAAGAGGACGACTTACGCACGGTAGTAAATCAGGCGGTGGATACCCACAGCATATTGCAATCGCGGACGCAGGAGCTAAACCGAGCCGTTCGACAAGAAACCCTGCTGAATGCGATTACGAATACGATTCGCAGTGCGCAAACGTCTCAAGAGATGCTGAAGACCATCGTGGAAACGTTAGGTCATGCGTTTGAGCTGGACTACGGCATTGTGAAGCCGATTGTGGATGGCTCATTGGGAACGACCTCTTTTGAGTATTTGGGAACGGGATTGTCAGATGAGGTGCGATCGCCCGAAAACCGTTCGCAAACGCTCTCTTTACTGAACGAAACCGTCTGGCCAACGGCGCTAACCCAGCACCTAGAAACCTTCGACGAAGTGATGACCGCTACGCCCACGGAAGCCAGCATTTCGGCTTACCAGCAGCTAAATATTCAAACGAGCTTGCTCATTCCACTGAGCTGTAAGCAAGATGTACTGGCCGTGCTAGCTTTGCATAAATGCACGAACCACAAACCCTGGCAAGAGAGCGAGATTAAGCTCTTAACCACTTTGGCCGATCAAGCGGCGCTTGCCCTTTCTCAAACCTGGACTTACGAGCAGGTACAGGCCCTAGCCCAAAGAGAAGTGTTGATCAATACGATTACGCAAGCCCTACATGCTAGCTTAGAACCGGCGGAAATTTTCGCGGCGATCACTCAAAAGCTGGGTCAGGCGCTACAGGCCGATAGCTGTACGCTGTCGCTATGGACAGACACGCATTCGCAGTGCGTTGGTCGCTACGACGCCAGCGTAGAGTCGATGCCGACGCTGCCTGAAGCGGATATTGTGATCGACAGCGACGATATTCTTAGCAAACTGCTGTTTACGGCTGCGCCGGTAGTGGTGAGTACGCCAGGAGAAGCTGAAGCGGCTATGGCTAGCGAGAAAGCGTTACTAGCAGTACCCTTGTTGGCAGACTCTAGAATTACGGGCTGCATCATTTTACAGCAGTTGCATAGCGATCGCCAGTGGCAAATCGAGGAAGTGAACCTGGCTCAAGCAGTAGCTAATCAGGCCGCCGTTGCGGTACAGCAAGCCAATCTGTACCAGCAAACGCGCCAGCAAGCAGAGCAGTTATTAGAGCTAGACCAGCAGAAAAACGCCTTCTTTCAGAATATCTCGCACGAATTTAGAACGCCGCTAACGCTCACCATTGGCCCCTTAGAATCGGCGGTAGAGCGCAACGAAGGGCTGGATGCTGAGCAGTGTGTAATTGCCCTCCGAAATTCTCGGCGCTTACTCCGACTGGTGAATCAGCTACTGGACTTGCAGCGACTAGATGCGGGCAAAATGCAGCCCACCTTTCGCCCGTGCAATCTGGCCCAGTTTGCCACCGAAGTGGTCGAGGCATTCCAAACTTATTGCGAGCGTAAAGAGATTGCGCTGCGCACTGAAATTGCCGCCTGCCCAAACGTCTATTTAGACTTGGAAAAATTCGATAAAGTCCTTTACAACCTGCTGTCTAACGCTATGAAATTTACCCCGGCGGGTAAGTCGATTACGGTGCGCCTGAATCAGGTGAATGGTATGGCTAGGCTACAAGTGCAGGACGAAGGTATCGGCATTCGTGATGATCAAATACCTCATTTATTCGAGCGGTTTCGGCAGGCGGATGGATCGGCAAATCGACATTATGAAGGAACTGGGTTGGGGCTTTCGTTGGTAAAGGAGCTGACAGATTTGCACGGCGGCGACATCTCGGTGGAATCGGTTTACGGTGAAGGTACGACCTTTATGATTGAGCTACCGTTGGGGGCGGATCATTTGCCTGCTGAACAGGTAGTAGAGCAGGAACTGACGGCGCAAAAAGGTCGAGCGGCGGTGGAACTCTCTGATATTGAGACGGCGAGTGCTTCTGATAAAACGGTGATGTTGCCGCCTGAAGTGGAGGGGGCGACGGCTGAGCGAACGTCGTTTGAAGGCGCTCAAATATTGGTGGTAGATGACAATCCAGATTTGCGGGGCTATGTGTCTAGCGTGTTGCAGCGTCAGGGCTATCAGGTGCGGACGGCTGAGCAGGGCGCGGCGGGCTTGGAAATGGCGATGACTTATAAGCCCAATTTAATTATCACGGACTTGATGATGCCGGGTGTTAACGGGTTGGAGATGATTGAGCGGATTCGTAAGGATATGGATTTGCGAGGGACGCCCATCGTATTGCTAACGGCGAAGGTGGATAACGAAACGCGGCTAGAAGGGGTAGAGCAGGGCGCGGATGCTTATTTGTCTAAGCCGTTTAATGATCGCGAGCTGCTAGCGGAAGTGCGTAATTTGCTGGCGCTAAAGGAGAATGAGCAGAAGGTGGCGCAGCTCAATCAGTATTTGACTGAGTCGGTATTGCAACGATTTTTGCCGCCGTCTTTGGTGCAAAAAGCCAGTAAGGGCAATCTTCAGCTCGATTTACGGCCTGAGCCTCGTTTGGTGACGATTTTGTTTAGTGACATTGTGGGCTTTACACAGCTTAGTAATACGTTGCGATCGCGCCGAATAGCCGAATTGCTCAACGAATACTTAGAAACGATGACCCATGCCATCTTTAACAACGGGGGCACGGTGGATAAGTTTATGGGGGACGCGGTGCTGGCGCTGTTTGGTGCGCCTGAAGAGATGAGTCCGAATGAGCAGGTGAAAAGAGCGATCGCTGCTGCCCGCCAAATGTATAGCGATCTAGATATGCTCAATCAGCGGTGGGCAAAGCAGGGCATTGGCCCAGTGCAGTTTCGCTGCGGCATTCATCAGGGGACGGCAGTGGTGGGCATGTTTGGGAGCGCCGAGCGGTCTGACTATACGGCGATTGGGCCAAGCGTGAATATTGCGGCTCGCATCCAAGAAGCGGCGACGGCTGAGACTATTCTGGTTTCTGCGGCGGTGGCGGACTATTTGGATGAGCAAGAAATCGTTAAGTTCGAGCCGCTGAAGCTGAAGGGTATTGACGAGACGGTATTGACCTTTGGCGTGAAGACTCGTTTGTAATCGCTTTCGTGCTGATGCAGTGGGTTTGTTTTGAGTGCTAGCTTGTTAAAGCATGATCGCTAAGCATCCGAAACAAACCGCATGGTTTTACCACTTCAAACCTGGCAGCATCAAGATCCTAAAGGGCTGTGGCCAGCATTAGGGGGACTGACTGTATTGGCGCATATTGGCGTGATTGGGATGAGTGTGCCTTATCTGCTCTCTTTGCGGGAGGCTAGTGAACAGAACGCAGCGATCGCGATTCCAATCGAACTGAGCGTTGAGCCATCAGCGGATTCAGCCCCGGCAGAAACCCTTGCCATAGAGAATAATCAGCCTGCTGTTCAGGATAGTCAGGCAGTGGGGGAGTCGGCGATCGCTTCAAACCAGGAAACGGGTTCTTCAGCGCGATCGCACACATCTAAATCGCCCCCCGTTGAATCGTCTTCGACACCTGAAAAAATATCCGAGCAACCAAATAGTACCGCTGATCTTCAAGAAAAACCCGCTGAGAGTGAAGGGGATAAGGCTATTGAGGATTCTGGGACACCCGAGACACCTGAAACGCCCGAACCTGAAGCGCCCGAACCTGAAGCGCCCGAAGCCTCGTCTCAGCCTCCAGATAACTCGCCAGGAGACTCACCGCAAACGGTGAATGGCAGTCCTCTTCCACCGCCCCCAGACAATAGCCAAGTTGGTCAGTCGCTGCAAATGAGAGCGGTTGGTTCGCCAGACTATGATCCTGTGGAAGATTTTGAAACTGCACCGCCTGAGCTAATTGATCTGGAGTATGTAGGGCTACTGCGCCCTGAGGAAGAGGGTTGCGGAGTGGTCAGCGCCTTAGCAGCTCAGTCTATTTTGACTTATCGAATAGCGGTTAGCGCAGACGGCACTATTTACGGCGCAAGCCTGCTGTCTGGCCAAGCCATAGCACCAGAGTCTGCGGATGCTGAAGCGGTGGCTTGCCTGATACAGAAGACGGGCATCAGGTTTAGCCGCCCAAATTCTAGTGAGGGTGCTAAGCCCATAGATGACAGTTTGCTGATGACGTTTGAGCTGAGCGAGCAGTAAGTTATGGTTTGGGCGATCGCTCACCTATAAACGGAATGCCTCACTGTGCGCCGCTAGAGTGCAAACATCAAATCGTGTTATTGTATTCGAGCTAATATATAGTTAACTACTTTTGCGGGTGTAGTTTAGTGGTAAAACCCTAGCCTTCCAAGCTAATGATGGGGGTTCGATTCCCCCCACCCGCTTCACTGTTACAAAATAGACAGCCCAGCAGAGCCAACATGAACTGACTCTGCTGTAAGTTCATCTAAAGATAACGCTATACGACCGCTGGCTCTTTAACGGCTACGGACTGTTTACGCGTTGGACGCTTACGATCGCGCGCCCTCACCCCACCTGCCATCTCATACTCACTGCTATCTTTATCGTAGCGAATCGCCACATTTGCCAGCATCTTGCCAGAAAACTTTGAGAGCGCCCTTTCCGACTCCTCGAAGGCGTTATAAGCCTCATCCACCTTAGAAAGCAGCGTATTGTAAGCATCCAAATCGGCGCTGACCTGGTCAATCTGTTTAGAAAAAGCCGCATTAGAAAAGCCACTGCCAAAATCAAGCTTCGGGTCAATCGATCTCATTCCCGAAAGCCGCTTTGTCGCATGGGGCAGTACGGTAGATTTCTTTTTTGGTCTAGACATAGTGATCTCCTTAAAGATATATAAACGGTCGTAGGTGAAGACCTTGGCCAACTTAGGGCGTAGGGTGTCTTCGCTACGGTTAAAGTGCCCGCCAAAAAAGACAAATATTACACGGATTACTCCGTGCAGTTACGCATTTTTGAGCAGAGAGGCGATCGCCCTCCCCTCCACTAACGTAAACCTACGGATCAACTACCCATAATTGCAACCAAGCAACAGCTTTTGCCAGATCGTTCGCCTGATATTGCGAATCGTCTACAGGTTTAGGCAGCTCAAGGCGGCTGATGGGGCGATCGCCTACATCCATCGGCAAACCATTCGCATAGATCGAGCGATCGCCCAAGCCCATCGGCAAATCACCCCTATAGATCGGCAGATCGCCTACATACATCGGCAAACCATCCACACAACCAGACAAGTTGCCAGTACGAATTGGCAAAACGCCCCGATAGATTAACAAAACGGATCCTACTGGATTCGAACCAGTGGCCGACCGCTTAGAAGGCGGTTGCTCTATCCAACTGAGCTAAGGATCCAAAAAAAGTGTCGGTGCGATGCACTTAACCTGCATAGCGAATATACCGCATTGCGATCAGGGATGCACCCACCAGCTCTGAGATTACTTCGGGCGAATCGGGCCTTTTGGGTACGCTAATTCAACAAATACGGTCACTGCTCCCATGTTTTTGCTATCGCTTGAGGATGTCGAAATAATAGGTGTTCCGCACCCCAAGAGCGCTAAACAGGTGCCCGTACTGTGTTACGCAGATAAAAACTTTCGGCTGATGAGCATCTTCAGCGTCGATCAGCAGGCAGCGGCGCACGCGAGCTGGCGCGAGCTGACCGATAAACAAGGTAAAGTTTGCGTGCTGCTAGAAGAGACCTTTCGCTATAGCATCTGGAGCCAGGTTCGCATTGACCAGGGTTTGCTGGCTCCTACCGCCCCAGAAGCCTACATCAAAGCCTGCGTGGTGCTCGTTCAGTCTTTGTACAGTCGGGCGCAGGCGCTCGGTAGCCGACAGGCCGAAAGTTTAAGGGTAGGGCTACAGGTTAATACCACCCCTCAAATGCAGGCGGCAGGCGGCCTAGAAGCACTGCTAAAGTTGAACGTTGAAGCAGCAGGGAATGGGACGGGTACTTTGCCTCGCTGGGAGGAAGACGACCTCAGCAGTCTTTTACTAGAGATGCATCGTCTGGGCTGTCAGTTCTTTGGGCGCAGCAAGTTTACTGGGCCAGCGATCGCCGCGCTAGAAGCCCTACCCAACAACGACAAAGCCCTGTTCCTAAGCTGGCTAAAACTCTCCTTACTCGGCAATCTTTGGCTGTCTTGACAATTTGCCCACGGCTAGGCCAAAGCCTTTCCAAAGGAGGGAGAAAAGCTGCCATACTGAAAAGGCAATTGTGAAGGACATCGGCAGCATGGCTCCGCGAAAACTATCTGACTCGGATAAAAGCGAACTCATCGACTTATACAAGCAGTCCGGCCAAACGACCACGACGTTGGCCGAGCAGTTTGGTGTCAGCAATAGCACCGTAAGCCGCATTTTAAAGAGTACGATTCCGCCGGAGGAATACCGCGAGCTAATTTCGCAAAAGCGCATGGCCAGCTCGGATAAAGCCCCGCCTGCGACCAAAGCCGGAGCCTCGAAGCAAACGGCCCCCGCTAAAAAAATCTTGCCAAACGTTAACCCCAGAGTCAGTAACGATGCGGCTCCACTGTCGAGAGATCGCGCAGACGACGCCTCAGAGCAAATTGAACCCCCTAAACTCAAGTTGGCTTCTCCTGCTTCTCCTGAGTCAACACCCGCAGCCAAAACGGAAAAAGGAACCCGTCGCCGTCGCCGCAGCCCCTCGAAGCAAGACGACGATGAACAGTTGCCATTGTTGACGGACCGCGAAGAGATGTCAGAAGATGTCTCTGAAGACAAAACACCCGAGAAAAAGGCCAGTCCGTCCAGGCCAGCCGCACCCAAGCTGGTGAGCGCCGAAGTAGATGACGACGATGATGACGACGATGATTTGGAGGGCCTAGATGAGACCCTGGGCGATGACTTTGGCGACGATGACGATGACGACTTAGACGAAGAGGACGACGATGAAGGTGAGGTTGATCTGCTCAAGCCCAAGCTCCAGTTGCAAAACGCAATGGAGATTATGCCGTTAGAATCAGCGGTACTGCCCAAGCCGTGCTACCTAGTGGTAGACATGCGCTCAGAGCTGATTACCCGTCCGCTCTCTGAGTTTGCCGATTTGGGCCAGGTGCCCTCTGCCGAAGAACAGTCGAAGACGCTGCCCGTGTTTGATAATCATCGAGTCGCACGGCGCTTTTCTCGCAATAAGCAAAGGGTAATCAAAGTGCCAGACGGCAACTTGATTACGCGAACTCGTCCCTATTTGCAGGCAAAGGGAATCACCCGGCTGCTGGTAGATGGTCAGGTGTTTGATTTAGATAGCGTGGATTGACTACTCTGCGAGAAGGTGAAGCGCCTACGACTACACTCAGCCACCTGGCTGCGTTTGGGGCTGTGGCTACGTAACATTAACCGAGGGCTGAGCGTAGTCGAAGCCCGTCAATACTCTTGCTTGTCGCCCATTTGCTCGGCGTCTGGGCAGTCGTTGGTCATCAAGATTTCAGAGCCGCGTTTGGCAACGGTGGCAAGCTTCTGGCTAATAGAACCAATGCTCTCAACCCGGACTAGCTCTTCCCACGAGCACACCTCGTCCTCGTCTTCGGTCTCGTAGCGCAGGGTTACCAGGTCGCCTTCTATGCCTAGAACCGTCGCCGACTCAATCCAGCGCTGCTGGTCGCGCAGAAAGATTTGGACTTCGCGGCCATCGCAGGAAAGCTGATAAATCTTACGTTGCAGCATGATTTAATTGCCTATCTCATGAGAGCAGCACCCGATTCTGATGCTGCGGATCGCTATGCTGAGCCGATAAGGACTACCAGCTTCATTTATTCTAGCAGCGCATAGAAAGAGAATCTTGTACTTATTAAGGAGAAGCCATGTTATTACACCTGTCTACTTGGCCGGAAGTAGAGGATTATTTAACGCGATCGCGCGGCATTATCCTCCCCATTGGCTCCACCGAACAGCACGGCCCTACCGGACTCATTGGCACCGATGCGATTTGCGCCGAAGCGGTGGCCCATGGCGTTGGCGAGGCTACCGATGCTCTAGTTGGCCCTACTATCAATGTCGGGATGGCGCTGCATCACCTGGCCTTTCCTGGCAGCATTAGCCTCAGACCTAGCACTCTCATTGCCCTGATTCAAGACTATGTGAAGCCGCTAGCGCGGAATGGATTTGAGCGGTTTTACTTTATTAACGGGCATGGCGGCAATGTCGCCTCGATGAAGGCGGCTTTTTCGGAGACCTATGCCGCGATCGCCGATGCCAATCTCCCCAACGCCTCAAACATTCGCTGCAAGCTCGCTAACTGGTATCAAGGCGAAGCAGTCGGCAGCCTAGCGCAACAGCTCTACGGCGATCAAGAAGGCTCTCATGCCACGCCTAGCGAAGTCGCACTCACTCAGTACCTTTATCCCGAAGCGATTAAGCGGGCCAATCTCACGCCATCGGTAGCGCCTAAAGGTCGCTCTATATATAATCCCGCAGACTTTCGCCAGTTCTATACAGACGGACGCATGGGATCGAATCCAGATTTGGCTACGCCAGAACACGGACAGCAGTTCTATGATCTGTCGGTCAAAGAAATGGTTAATGGTTATCTCTCCTTTTTGCAAGAAGAATAGTTAGCTATTACAACAACTTCAAACATCCTTTAAACAACAAACATGCGCCCTCCTCTAGTGCCTGCCGATTTTGTTGTACCCGATAGTCTCGAAGAACCCACCTGCTGCTTTAGAATGCTTACCAATTTCGTTCTGAAGATGGATGGTTACTATCGAAAGGATTTGAGTAAGATACCTTGGTATTGGGAAGAACCCTTTTAGGAGCGTTCTTTTTGTTGAGTTTTTAGAATGTATGCGCACAGCAAGCGGTGAATGCATCCACCGCTTGAAAACGCTCGTCTTTTAACTCTGTGATATTTCTGTAATATTTCTGTGGTATTTCTGCCCGTGCTATGGCTATGGGTGTCAGAGCCATGGACAAGGTAACCCCCTTAGTGTCAATAATTACATACCGATTAGCGCTATCTATCGCGGTATTTCTAAATAAGATATAGGTTTTCTGAAATGCGTTCATTGACTGCCCCCGTCTCTTCTGCTCGATCAAAAGTTTCTAGTTCACCGCTCAAGTCGATATTCACGCGTTTTCTGGAGGGCACTCCCAAGCTAGCCGTACTGCTTTTAATAGCAGGTAGCTTTAGTGCCGGACGTCCGGCGATCGCCCAAAATACCCAACCGCCTAATATCCCTGTTCGCAGCGAGGACGGCTCAGTCAACGTCAACAACAACGCCCTCGACATTCGCACAGGGCCGCTAACCAATACCTCAGACATTCCCCTACCTAGTGGCTTGCCAGCAAGTACCACTAATGGCGTTAGCATTCCTGTCGATAGAACCCGACTGGCTCCTAATACCATTCGAATTAGCCCCGACCTATCTTACATTCAAGAAAATTTTAACCGCCTAGTTACCGGCCAAACGCCAGACTCTGACAATTTGCAGTACACCCTCCAACCGGACTCGGTACAAATTAGAACGACGTTTGCTTTAGTCTATCGTCGGGGCAATCACAGATTTGGAGAAGGTATTCAAGTCAGGATACTAGACGCGGCTGGAAATGAGAAAAGCTCCCAAACTGCCTTTGTGCGAGGCGACGTAATTACCATCGGCCCCGACGGACAACCGCTGCCCAACCAACAGAGGGTTGAAGCTGTTTATGGCATAGGCGATGTCGTAGAGCTAAGGGTACTGAACTTAAGAAACGACAATACAGCAGCTTCCGAATCGGCTATTTATTTTACTAGAGATTTTAAATCGACCGGCCCTGATTCGGATGGAGGATTCATCGTCGAGGACTTTCGGGGCGGGGGTGACGTAGACTTTGACGATGGCGAGTATGTGCAAGCGCCTACCGGTATAGGCAGCGCGATCGCCCGAGAAGAGCGCGGCAACCTCACCGTAGAAACCCGAGCGGTGCCGGTTGACCTAGAGCCTTTGGTCGAACAGGTTGTCGTAGAAGAGCAAGAGATTATAGAAAGCGACATCCAATCAGATGTCCAAGAAATTGAGCTAGCCAGAGAACGCGGTCAAGTCGAAATCACGTCTTTCGAGCCTTCCATCTTACTCGGTCACGCCACGGGTGTTCGCGCAGAAAATGGCGATCAGCTATTGTACAACCGCTACTCAAACGCCAAAGAAGCCCGCTTAGGCAGCGACGGCGTCAGAATTGCTGGACAGCTCTCGCCGCTAATTGGCAATCCTAGCGCCCCGCCAACGCTGCTAACAGGCAACCTCCGCTTCGATCCTTTTGTTGACGACAATGAAGCTGGATTAGTCGCCAGACTAGGACTCACGCAGTTTCTTACCCGCACCCATCGTCTAGCTACGGACGAATTTGGCAACGACATTATGGGGCCAGACGAGGCCAGATTGCTAGAGCCAACCGGTCTATTTAGCAATCGGCGACTCGTCGGCTACGTGCCCACCAGTACCGCAGATCCGGTGCAAGATGGACAAATCACCTCATCGGGTGGCATCTTCGAGCTGCCCGATGACAGAGCGGTGACCATTGCCCCGCCCGATTCGCAGCGGGTAGGACGCGGTAGAGCTGCCTATACCGACAACGTAGGTGGATTGATCATTGAGCAAGCAGACGGGGCGCTGACGTTTGTACCGCAGTGGACAAAAGACGGCTATGCGCAGTCGCCAACCTCGCTAGCGGCTGGAGAAGCCACGCGAATTATTTACGCGCTAGTGCCTCAGCAGGCGGGCCAAAATCTTCAGCTAGACCAAACCTACGCGGTCACAGCAGGCGGCAGCGAGTATCGAATTGCCGATGGAGGATTTAAGATTATCTCTGCTGATCGCCAGCCCCAAAACTTTGTAGAAGAAACCGCTGAAGTCTATGCCGTAGAAGATACGGTAGCCGCTGGCCAAAACGCTGCAAATAGTCTCTTTAATGGCATTCCAGGCGTATATACCGAAGTCCCCGGTGGCCAGCCAATCGCCACCTTCGATGTCTCTAATGCTGCCGAAGCCGACGCGCGAGTGGGCAACGAACTCTATACGCTGAGCGCTTTTCAAGAAGCCGGTCAGCCTGCCTACGCCCGCACGACAAGAGCAGGCGGGCTTTATCTATCGGGCGGTCTCACGGGCGGCCTGGGCAACCAAAGGGACACCGTATTTCTCTCTCGTCAGACCACCGAATTTGCGCGCGACCAGTTGATCAACCGGCGCACCGTTAACACCTTCTCTACGCCGAGAACTCGCACAGACACCATCCGCACCGAGACCGGAACCGTAACACAGCGCGAGGGCACCGCTGCTTTTATTATCAACCGACTGGGCGAGTTAGAGAATGCCGTCTTTACGCCTACGGGAGAGCCGACTACGGTTGTTGTAGGTGAAGGTGATCGAGAAACTCGAACGGAAGGAGAGGAGCAGCTAGGCGTTAGAGAGCAAATAGACTCAAAGACGGAAGATACGGTTCTTTCTGAGACGATTGATGAGATTGCGCGGGATGAAGAGTCGATGACTCGCGAAGATAGCAATGCCAACCTCTCGGCAGTCTCGGGCGAGGCCGTGCTGGGCGGAGCCTATAACTTTGGCAACACGCCTTGGACAACAGCGGCTAATACTGCCCGCGCCGAGCTGTTCTATAGAGACACGGTGTTTGGCCGCAGCCGTAACGGATCGGAGACGGGTGTGCGAGCTGAGGTCGTTTTTCATCCTTTTGGAGAAGTTAAGCGAGATGCCTATCGGTACGATGAAGCGGGCAATGTCGTGCCGGTGTATCAAACTGAGCCGATGTTAGATGCTAGCGGCAATCAGATGGTGGAGACGGTGAATGGTGAGAATGGTGAGAGTGTAGATTTGGCGGTCAATCAGTTTGTGGTAGATGAGGCGGGCGATCGCCTTCCCTTACGCATAGGAACCGGCAAAGCCAAAGGCCCCGGCGCATATCTGCGAGCAGAAAACGTCTTCAACGGCAGCGATGGCGTCGAGGTTGAGGGGGGCTTGCAAATCTCTTTTTAGGCTGCGGGGGTTCGAGGGCGCGCTAGAGTGACGGTGACGATTATTTGCATTTGCATCCGTTCCTATTGCACCCGAGACATTCTATGGCTGAGCAACCCACGCCCAAGGTAATCTTATCCACGCTGCTGCCTGCGCTTAAGGTAGCAGCGGCTTACGCCCAGCAAATTCAGCAGCGCATTGCGTCGCACCCTAGTAAGTTTGAGGGCGACCATTTATTTGCCAATGCGCTGACAGATGCGGATCTGTCGGTGCAAACGTTTGTAGAGGTAACGCTGCTCGCTCAGTTTCCTAACGTGCGATTTTATGGAGAGGAATACGAAAAGTCTTACAACACCAAGTACTTTAGAGCCATTGATCTGGGGCCACCTGGAGACTTTCTCGTCACGCTCGATCCGATTGATGGCACTCGCTACTATATGGATGGCCATCCCAACTACATGATCATTTTGACCGTGCTAAATGCAGATGGGTTTGAAGGTGCGCTGGCGCTGATGCCAGGACGCGATCGCTACTACTACAGTCTGCGCGGCAAGGGCACCTTTGTCGGCAGCATGGACGATGCTTTTGACGAATGTAAGCCCTTGAAAATTGAAGATCCAGAGAATAAAGTGGTGTTGGGTTGGGCGCTGAGTCCTTTAGCGGAGTTGGTGCGATCGCACTACCCAGTCATCGACCTAAAAACCGAATATTCCACCGAAGTCGCCGTTCCCCCCATCAACGGCCTGCTCACTGGCGAAGTCTCCGGCGTCATTCTCGCTAGCGCCCAGTTCATCGACACCGCCGCGCTCTCCTTTATGGCCCAAGAAATGGGCTACTGCCTCACCACCTACAGCGGCGAACCGCTGCCGCCTCTCTCCCAAAGCAAAGACTACCGCTGGCCCCCGCTGATTGTCTCGGCCAACGAAACCATGCAGCAAACGCTCATTAAAGTAATGTCGTCGGCCAAACTACCCTGGCAAGACTAATTACGACTCGGCTGGAACATTGGGCTGAACTTTAGCCGCCGCCGGGGTGCCCTTCATCTCATCTATTTCTAACAGGCTCACGATAACGCTAGCCACCGGAATAGAGAGAAAAATACCCAGCACCCCGGCAATGCGAGCGCCCACAATCAGGGCAAAAAACATCACCACCGGGTTGATATTCAGCGAACCCTGCATAATGCGCGGCATCAGCAAATTCTCTTCTACCTGCTGAAGCAGCGCGCAAATCACCACAGCTTGAACCGCGAGTGCCACACTTTGCGACAGCAAAAACAGCATCACCAAGCCAATACCCAGCGTTGCCCCGATCCCAGGAATTAGATCGAACAGGCCCGCAACTACCGCCAGTGTCAGCGCGTACGGCACCTTAAATATAGCAAAAACAACAAACGTAGAGAAGCCAAAGAAGATCGAGAGCAGCAGCCGCCCCCAAAAGAATCCTAGCAGACTAGCTTGAACGGTTTGGGTGACCTGAACCTGACGCTCCGGGGAGAGCGGTTTGATGAGTAAGTGCCAGAGGCGATCGCCATCGAGCAGCATAAACAACGTCACCACCGCAATCACAATAGAATGCAAAAAGTTTGTCAGCAGCGCCTGTAAAAAGCCAATACCCGCTCCTAATAAAACCGCCGTTTGATCGCGTAGCTGCATCCCTGCCGACTGCAAATCTACCTGAAAGCCCCAGCGTTGAAAAGTCTGCTCTAGCGCCTCTACTCTAGGCGTTAGCGAAGTCAAAAAGTCGGTGATGTTCTCAATCAGCGGTGGCCCTTCAGCAATCACCGTCAGCAAAATCGCGGTCGCAAACCCACCCACCACCATCATCGAGAGCACAAAGATCACCATCACCGCGACATTGCGCGGCAAAAACCGCCGCAGCCAGCGCACCGGATGGCTCAGCAAAAAAGCCAGGATAGTCGAAGAGGTAAAGATAACAACAACAATCTCGAAATACTCTAAAACCTCAATAGCGGCCCAGCCACAGGCAAACAGCAACAGATATCTCAGGAGCGCAGAGTTATTGAAGTGTTGCCACGGGCGATCTTGCATAGAAACGTCTAAAGGCTATCCTGCACCAGAACATAAGGCTGCACAATTAGAGACATAAACTGCTTATTTTCGCGGTTCCAGTCGGCTAGCTGTTCGGCAGTGGGTTTCACAATAAGCTGCTCATTAATCCAGCGGGAAACGGCTTGGGTGCTATCAGAAGCGATCGCCTCTGCCACCTCTACTAAATCTAGCTGCGCGTTCACCACCACCACCGCATCGCGTCCGGCATGGGGCTTCAACACCTCCCACTGCACAGGGCCAACCATCTTTTCCAGCTCTGCCCGCAAATCCTCTGCCATGCCCGTCTTAAACTAACAACCCTTTCAAAGCATCTTACCTTGTCAAGCAAGCCTTCATCACTCATCGCAAGCTGAGCGTAGTCGAAGCCCACTCACCGCCCCAGTTCATGCAGCGCATGAATCTCATCCACACACCGCTCCGTCACCGCCTTCAGCATCGCCTTATCTTTTTCTACCGGCGGTGGAATCAGTTCTCCAATTCGAATCGTCACCGGCGCGGGTCTAGGCAACGCCGACCCTTTCTTCAAAATTCGCTCAGTCCCCCACAGGCTAACGGGCAACAGCGGCACCTGAGCCTTAGCCGCAATCAGCGCCGCCCCCAGCTTAGGAGACGTCACCCGTCCATCCGGCGTTCGCACACCCTGCAAAAAAATGCCCACTGCCCAACCGTTCTCCAACTGCGTCAGCGCCGCTCGAATCGCACTGCGATCAGCCGACCCCCGCTTCACCGGATAGGCTCCATAAGCTCGAATGGCTGGAGCAAACACCGGCACCTCAAACAGCGACTCCTTCGCCATAAAAGACACCGGACGCCGCATACAGTTAGCCAGCAGCGGCGGATCAAAATTGCTGGCATGGTTCGCCACTACAATCAGCGGCTCCTCTAAAGGCACCCGCTTCGCCCCGTAAATGCGACCGCGCAAATAGCCATGCAGTACCGGGCTAACAATCGACCACTTAAACAGGTGGTAGAGCGCTAAGCTAACAAACGGTTCGCGATTCGAGGCCATGGGATGCAATCTAGAAGTGCCTGAATCTTCCCATATTTTCTCGCATAGTTGATCAGAGATGAGGAGCAGGCAGTAGAGAGACCCTTTTCAATAAGAAAGCCCCAACCGGTTAGGGTCGAGGCTTTCGCTTTCATATATTGAGTTCGAATGATTTGATAGTAGCGGCCTGTTAGGAGGGTTGCCGTGAAGTGAATCACGTATACGTAGTGTTTTCTAACACAAAGTTTCTTTATACTACCGACATACTATAGCTAAAAAAAGGCAGGTTTGCTAGTAGGAAAAGAGCTGCTGTCTAAGCCTACTTAATGGCTTCAGCGATTGTGAGTAAGCTTTATCAAGGGAGGCTTTTGGTCGCTGTTTGGTAATTTGCGATCGCCTCCAAACCATCCACATTATTCAAAACCAACCCCTTGCAGGTCTTTTTAATCAAACCCGTCAGCACTTTACCTGGCCCCATTTCTACCACCGTATCAATCTCGTGCTCTGGCAAACTCAAAGAAATCTCTCGCCACCGCACAGATCCGGTCATCTGAGCGGTCAGTCTAGACTTAAGCGCCGCCGCCGCCGTCTCTGGCTGAGGGTCTACGTTAGACATCACTGGCACCTGAGCATCGGCAAAGACCACCTCAGCTAAAACCGACTCAAATTCTTGGGCGGCATCGGCCATCAAAGGCGAGTGAAACGCACCGCCCACCTTCAGCTTCACGGTTCTCTTAGCTTTTACGCCATTCATCACCGTCTCCACCGCCTCCGGCGTCCCCGAAATTACCACCTGCATAGGGTTATTATCATTCGCCAACACCACGCCGTCTGTCTCTGCGAGTTTGGCGTCTAGCTCCTCGCGATTAAAGCCCATAATCGCGGCCATTGCCCCTGCCGACGCCTCAGCCATCAGCTCGGCGCGACGCTTCACCAGCCGCAGACCCGAAGCAAAGTCGAACACGCCTGCTGCATACAGCGCCGAATATTCGCCCAGGCTGTGACCGGCAACAAGGCTAGGCTGATGACCTTTTTCCGTGAATAGATCGGCGATCGCACATTCAATTACATACAGACAAGGCTGCGTATAGCGCGTGTCCTTCAGCTTCTCCTCGTCCTGACTAGCCGCCAGCACAGACCAGCCCAAAATGTCTTCAGCTTGAGCCAGCTTTTCGGCGCAAACTTCGGCCAAATCTTGACCCATCCCTACAGACTGCGATCCCTGTCCAGGGAAGACCCATGCCGTTTTTTTCATCTGATTTACTTGCCCCACTTTAAGATTGCCGCTCCCCACGAAAGCCCCGCGCCAAAGCCAGAGAGGGCTAATACGTCGCCAGTTTTGATTTTGCCGCTGCGAACCCATTCGTCTAGCGCAATGGGAATAGAGGCTGCGTCGGTGTTGCCATGCTCGGCCATATTGCTGACGACGCGATCGCTCGAAATCTTCAGCCGCTTAGCCACCGCGTCCAAGATGCGCTGATTCGCCTGGTGCAAAATCAGCCAGTCAATATCGTCAACGGTAAGATTAGCGTGAAAAAGCGACTTTTCCAGGACTTCCGGCACACGATTTACGGCAAAGCGATAGACCTCGCGGCCGTTCATAGTCACCGGGTTAAAGCTGCCTTTTTGTACCGTCACGTTCTCGGTCAGCGGCGTAGACTCGTGCTGATAGGAGGCATTCAGACAATCGTTTAAGGTGCCGTCGCTGTGCATTTCAAAGCTTAATAGATTGTCGCTCGACTCGGATCTTTGTAAGACAATTGCGCCTGCCCCGTCGCCAAAGAGGACGCAGGTGCGGCGATCGCTCCAGTCCGTCAGCCTAGAGAGCAAATCGGCCCCGACCACCACCACCGTTTTATAAGCGCCCGTGCGAATAAACTGTGAGGCCGTCACTAAAGCAAAAACAAAGCCTGAGCAGGCAGCGGTAATGTCGAAAGCGATCGCTCGACTCGCGCCAATTTCATGCTGAATTTGGCAGGCAGAGCCAAACAAATCGTCGGGTGTGGAGGTGGCTAGGATGATTAAGTCTACGTCTGTGGGGGTGAGGTTGGCTTGGGCGATCGCATTTGCCGCCGCTTCTCCTCCCAAAGAGCGAATCGAGTCGCCGGGGTTGGCAATATGACGCTGGCGAATGCCCGTACGCGTTGCAATCCACTCATCCGAGGTATCTACAACCTTGGCGAGCTGTTCATTCGTTAACACCGTCTCCAGCTTTGCCGAACCGCTGCCTACAAAAGCCACACCGAACCGCTGCCCAAAAGCTTCCGAACCTGAACCAGCGCTATCTGTTTGCTGAGCCATCTGTTTTATTCGCCCTTAGTGGCAGTAGCAGTGACAGTGACAGTGGCAGTGGCAGTAGCCGCAACCTTCTGATACTGGCCCTTAATCCGATCTACCACCTGCTTATCCACCGCATCTTTAGCCAACCGAATCGCATTAAAAATAGCATCCGATTTAGAGCTACCGTGACTAATCACCGCCACCCCCGCCACCCCTAGCAGCAACCCACCGCCATGCTCGGCCTGATCAATCCGCTGCTTAATCCGCTGCAAGTTGCCCTTTAGCAGAGCGCAGCCCACTTTACCCGCCACGCCCTGAGGCAGCTCCTCGCGCAAAATTTGCAGCACCGATTCGCCTACAGCCTCCGCAAACTTCAGCAAAATATTACCGGTAAACCCATCGCACACAATCACCTCAAAGTCGCCCGAAAGCACATCTCGGCCTTCCGCATTGCCCACAAAATTAATCGTAGACTGTTCAGCTAGCGTTTTGTGTACCTGAATTGCGACTTCGTTGCCCTTACTCTTCTCTTCTCCAATGTTGAGCAACCCGACTCTAGGACGGTCATTGCCCAGCACATGCTGCGAGTAAAGACTGCCCATTGCGGCAAACTGCTCTAAATATTTGGGCCGACAGTCTACGTTTGCGCCCACATCCAAAATCAGCACGGGCTTATTAGCAATCACCGTGGGAAACAAAGCCCCAATCGCAGGCCGATCAATCCCTTTAATTCGACCTAGTCGCAGCAGTGCTGCCGCCATCGCCGCCCCCGAATGGCCTGCCGACATCATGCCATCGGCTCGCCCCTTCTTCACCAAATTCATCGCCACATTAATCGAAGCGTCGGGCTTACGCTTGAGTGCCTTCAACGGCTCCTCATCCATTTCGACGGTTCCTTCCGCAGGCACAATTTCAATATCGCGCAGCAGCTTTGGCTGAGTCGAGGTCCGAATCTTCTCAGGATCGCCAACTAGCAGTACCTCTACGCCCAACTCAGCCTTCGCTCTAATCGCGCCAGCGACTGCTTCGGTAGGGGCGTAATCACCCCCCATTGCGTCTACTGCGATGCGTACCTGCGTTGAACTCATTAAAGTTACGTCCCGTGCGGGCTAATAGAAACTTTACAAATTCTATCAGACTACCCATCTGCTCCGCTTGATGCGATCAGTTTTTGGACTGGCTTTTATCGCACGGCCCCTATAGATTGATCACTCTTCGCCTGGTTCTACAATCCGCTGAAATAGGTAGCCGGTTCCTCTCGCGGTCAAAATCAGCTCAGGATTGCTCGGATCGTCCTCTAGCTTGGCTCTTAACCGGGAGATATGGACATCGACAACGCGAGTATCCACATGGCGCTCGGGCGTGTAGCCCCACACTTCTTGCAAAATTTCAGAGCGGGAAAATGGCTCACCCGACCGACTTACTAGTAGCTCTAGCAGGCTGAATTCCATGCCTGTGAGCCGAATGCGCTCATCGCCTTTGTAAACCTGCCGCTTGTTGGTATCAATGCGGATGTTATTAATGGTGATGACGCCAGAACTGGGAATGCCCGATGCGCCTGTCTTTTCGACCCGACGCAGCACCGAGCGAATGCGGGCCTCTAGTTCCTTGGGCGAAAAAGGCTTCACGACATAGTCGTCTGCGCCTAGCTCTAGGCCCGTGATGCGGTCGGCTACGTCGCCCAGCGCGGTCAGCATAATAATCGGAATATCAGATTCTTTGCGCAGCTCCTGGCAGACCCCGTAGCCATCGAGCTTTGGCATCATCACATCGAGCACCACCAAATCGGGAACGGTGTTGCGGAAAGTTTCTAGCGCTTCTTCACCGTCAGCGGCGGTCACAACATCGTAGCCAATCATCGAAAGCCGTGTTTCTAAGATGCGGCGGATGCTCGCTTCATCATCGACAACCAGGATTTTTTCTTTAGCGCTGTCCAAGGCTTTCTCAACTCCTATAAAGTCGTGGTTAATAGTCCACTGTTTGATCCAAAGCACTTTGCCAAAGGTAAAGCAGGCTGTGAAGTTAAACTCGCTGTATTACGTTTAGCAACTCACTAGTGGCAGGAAATACTATCTCACAGGTCAATTGTATGTTGTAAAACGCTCTGAAAGCTAAACAGAAAAGGGCTTTCAATGTTTCTTAAGGTTTGTAGCGAGGCAAGAAGAACTGATAAGAATCGCTACAGCATTTGCCAGCTATGGACTTTTGATTGAGGAAAGTCTCTGTTTGTGCTTATTTTCTCAGCCTATTTACACTTCATTCGCAAACCGTAAGACGCTATTTTTGCAAAGAAATGTGTAGGAAGAGCCGCCAAAAGACGTATAGCGGGAGCCTGCGGTGGCGTTGTTTCTAAAACAGCTACCTCTAAAGCAATAGTTCCTCAGAAAGACATTAAGTACGTTTATACTATTCTTGAGATAAGTTAGCGATCGCCCATGCCTAAAGTTCGATCTATCTATGTTTGCAATGCCTGTGGCGCAGAAGCCCGCCAGCACTTTGGCAAATGCCCTACCTGTGGCAGTTGGAATACATTGGTAGAGCAAAGAGTAGAGCCAAAGGAAAGCAGCACAACGCGGCCTAGCATGAAGTCGCGCACGGCCACCAGCGCCAGCAAACACAAGACGCCCGCCCAGCCGCGCCTATCGCTTACCTTCAACCAAATTCAAGATCATCCGCAGGCGCGTATCCCCTCTGGCTACCAAGAGCTAGACCGGGTGCTCGGCGGCGGCATTGTCCCTGGATCTTTAGTTTTACTAGGCGGCGATCCGGGGATTGGTAAGTCTACGCTGCTACTGCAAACGGCCAATCAGCTCGCGAGTAAAACGCCAATTCTATACGTCTGTGCGGAGGAGTCGGGTCAGCAGGTTAAATTGCGATCGCTCCGCCTAGACATCGCCAACAACGACAACAACAAACAGAGCATTACAGAGAATCTATATCTACTCCCAGAGACAAACCTGGAAGTGATCTTAGAAGAACTCGAATCGCTGCGGCCTCAAGTTGCAGTAATCGACAGTATTCAGGCATTGTTCTATTCAGCGCTGACCTCTGCGCCAGGATCGGTTGCCCAGGTAAGAGAATGTACCTCGGCGCTCATGCAGCTTGCCAAGAAAGAGAATATTTCGCTGTTTATTGTGGGGCATGTGACCAAGGAAGGGGCGATCGCGGGGCCGAAAGTATTAGAGCATCTGGTCGATACGGTGCTGTATTTTGAGGGCGATCGCTTTGCTAGCCATCGCCTGCTGCGTTCTGTAAAGAACCGCTTTGGCGCAACCCACGAGATAGGCGTCTTTGAGATGATCGATAAGGGTTTAGCAGAAGTGTTGAACCCGTCTGAGCTGTTTATGAGTTCTCAAGAAGAGAATGTGCCGGGAGTGGCTACCATCGTGGCCTGCGAAGGAACAAGACCGCTAGTGGTAGAGTTGCAGTCTTTGGTTTGTCCCACTAGCTACAGCTCGCCGCGCCGCTCGACCACGGGCGTAGAACACAACAGACTGCTTCAGATTTTGGCCGTACTAGAAAAGAGAGTGGGCATTCCCTTGTCTAAACTAGATGCTTATGTCGCGTCTTCGGGCGGGCTGAACGTGGGAGAGCCAGCCGCAGATTTGGGCATCGCGGTGGCAGTGGCGGCTAGTTTTCGCGATCGCATTATCGACCCCGAACTTGTCCTGATCGGCGAAGTGGGATTAGGCGGACAAATTCGCTCGGTCTCGCAGATGGAACTGCGGCTGAAGGAAGCGGCAAAACTAGGGTTCAAGCGGGCTTTGGTGCCTAAGGGACAAAAGCGAAGTGATTTGGGGATGGAGGTGATAGAAGTTGGAAGAGTGGTGGATGCGATCGCTACGGCTTTGGCAAACTCGACTCAGCATGAAGAAGTCATCAGAGAAGATAGCGAGTCATAGATAGCGTAGCTTCTCCCATATCCATAGCTGCAAATTAACCATCTTCCGTACCCGGACGGCCCATTGGAAAGTTCGGGCGTTTGCTGAGCTGCCGCAGCCAGAAGCCACCAATCACGGCAATCACCAGCGATATCCAGCCCGTTAGCGACTGGAGCAGGAGGAAGCCGCCGACTGCGAGCATCGAACCGAAAAGCAATAAGATTGACGCGAGCACTCGCTGGATATCGAGGTTGAGGTTTTGCTGAGGTGGAATGCCCGTTCGCTGCCGTTGATTAGCCCAGCCGGGGCCACCGGGCCGCACTTTGGTATAGAAGCTGTCGAGCGTTTCGGGGCTTTCGGGGGGCGTTAGTAGGAGAGTCGCCACCCAGATCACGGTTGTGATGACAGAGGTCACCAATAGGCGGATGCCAAAGCTGTCGATGTTTATCCAGGGTGCGACGTTAGCGAAAAAGGCTTGACCGGCAGGGACGCTGGTAAAAAAGCCGACGATGAAGCCGCCCACCATTGCCGCTAGTTCGGCAGCGGCGTTGATGCGCCACCAGAACCAGCGCAGAATAAGCACTAATCCTGGGCCTGTACCAATGGCAATTACTAGGCGGAAGACAGTGGCTACGTCGGTAGAGATAAAGGCGGCGACTCCTCCCAAAATCGTCACCAAAACAGATGCGATTCTACCCGCAAACACCAGCTCGGATTGCGTCGCATCCGGGCTAATAAATCGACCGTAAAGGTCATTCGTCAGGTACGACGCGCCCCAGTTAATTAGCGTAGATACCGTGCTCATAAAGGCGGCAATGAGAGAAGCCACCACTAGGCCCAGCATTACCGGCGGCAAATAGTCGAGCATTAGCATGGGGTAGCCCAGCTCGCGATCTTCTAAGTTGGGATAAATTACCACCGCTGCTAGGGCCACAATAATCCAGGGCCAAGTGCGGACGACGTAGTGGAGAAGATTGAAGAACCAGGCCGCTTTTTCCGCTTCAGCTTCAGTTTTAGAAGCTGCTAATCGTTGAACAAACTCGCCGCCGCCATCACTTCTACGGAATGACCACCACTGCAAGAAGACATAGGCTAAGAAAGTACTCGAAGGAATGCCTGCGAGCGCACTCCACTCAATGCCGCCGTTTGCCACTTTGAGCGGGATAAAGCTGATCATTTCGGGGTTAGTGGCCGCTGTGAACTGATCGACGAGCGATCGCATCCCACCAATCTCAGGCGAATTTACCGCTGCGATCGCCACCACTACCGCCCCAAACAGCGCTAAAAAGAACTGAAAAAAGTCAGTTGCAACCACTCCCCACAGTCCTGAAAATCCCGCATAAACCAGCACTAATGCGCTAATACCAATCACACTAAACAGTTTGTTGCTCTCGTTTGGCTCAATCCCCACGCTCTGCCAAAGCTGCAAAGCATCCACCACTTTTGTCATTGCCAGCATGGAATAGCCAATGCCAATACAGTTAATCGGCACCGCAAACAAAAACGCCTTTGTCCCACGCAGGACGGCTGCGGTATTGCCGCCGTATCGCAGCTCTGTCAGCTCAGCGTCGGTCACAATCTCCGAGCGCCGCCACATGCGAGCAAACACATAAATCATCACGACGTGGGCCACGCCAAAGCTCCACCATTCCCAGTTGCCCGCGATACCGCGATTGCCCACCACACCGGCAATGTACAGCGGCGTGTCGATTGAAAATGTTGTAGCGGCCATGCTTGTACCGGCTAGCCACCAAGGGAGCGATCGCCCCGACACAAAGAAATCCACCATTCCCCCCGACGCCCGACGAGCCAGATAAATTCCTAGAATCATGGTGAGCACTAGATAGCTGATCACAATTACCCAGTCGATACTTTGCATGAGGACCTGCCTAAAAGTGCGTAGCAATCATGCCACGCTACCGTATTGCCCGCTACTTTCTGTAATGGGTCTTTAAGTGGGGCGTTCTAAAAGACAGCTCCAAAGGCAGCAAAAGCAATAAGATGAGCTGAAGATTTAGCCGGGATTCCTCATACCGGGGAGAATGGGCTAGAGCGGAGGCTGAAGGCGCTAGGTCAGATGCATTTGCCGGTGCAGGGGGCATTGGCATCTGCCACCCTTGGAATTTGAATAATAAATTCGCAACCCTGGCCAGGAGAAGATTTGCAGAACAATTTGCCTTCATGCTTTTTAGTCACTACGGTATGGCTAATAGAAAGACCCATACCCGTGCCTTTGCCGACCGGCTTAGTCGTATAGAAAGCATCAAAGATGCGCGATTGAACCGCTGGGGACATGCCCAAACCATCGTCAGCAATAGAAATTTCTACCCAATCAGCGTTTGCTTCGCGAAAAACAGAGGTTCGTATCGTGATAGTTCCTCGCTTGCACCTGTCTTTCTTATCACCTTTGTCTGCCTCAGCCGCCTCATCCAAAGCATCAATAGCATTGGCCAGCAAGTTCATAAACACCTGATTTAGCTGCCCAGGATAGCAGTCTACCTGAGGCAAATCGCCGTAGTCGCGCTCAACGGTAATCGCCAAGCTATCAGGACTCTCTTTGATTCGATGCTGCAAAATCAACAGCGTACTCTCTAAGCCTTCATGCACATCTACCGACTTCAAACCCTGCTCGTCAGAGCGAGAGAAATTGCGCAGCGACAGAACAATTTGGCGGATGCGAGCGGTGCCTACCCGCATAGAGTTCAAAATTTTGGGTAAGTCTTCCTTAATAAAGTCAATATCAGCAGTTTCAAGCTCCTCTTCGATGGTCGCGATTGGGTTAGGATAGTGCGCTTGATAGCTAGAGATTAACGCCAATAGGCTATCGCTATACTCGCCTATTGGATTTAAGTTGGCATGAATGAAATTAACTGGATTGTTAATTTCGTGGGCCACGCCCGCAACTAGCTGACCCAAGCTAGACATTTTCTCGCTCTGCACTATCTGCACCTGAGCCTGCTGCAACTCCGCTAGCGTTTTTTCTAGCGCCACGGCTTTTTGCTGCAAAGCCGACTCAGACATCTGTAAATCTTCATGACTCATTTGGATCTGACGGTTAGCCTGCCGCAGTCTCTTCTCAGCCACTTTCCGACGACGAACATACCAGCTCACTAATACCAGTAGGGCCACCCACGATATCGTCAACAGACAAAAGCTAATTACGCTAAAGAGGCTAGATAGCGCCAGTTCGTCGCTGTATTTGTTCAAGTTAGTGGAAACTTGCTCGTTAAGTAAATCAGACCATTGTTTTAGACCGCTGCTATATATTTCTTTTTGAACCTGATAAGACCCGCCAAATAATACCTCTAAAGCCTGCTCAAGCTGACCTTTATTCACTAAATTGAACGCCTTTGTCTCCATCTCAATTAGCTTCAAGTTAGCTTCATCAATCTGAACGGCATAAGGCGCATAAGCAGTAGGAGCCAGTTCAGTCGCTTGCTCAATGCTTTCTGTCAGTAAGGGTTCATTAGCGTCGTATCGTTGCTTCCAATCGAGGTTGCCGGTAGAGGCCGCCATGCGAGCGGACATCGTGAGCACTTCATCGTAATAGGTGATTTGGCTATTGAGCTGCTGAAGCCGAAAGTCGGTCGTAATGCCATATCGAAAGTTTTTCGAGACAGTCGAGGTATTGAAGCTGCCAATAGCCACTAAGATCAGACTACAAATTACTGCAACCGTCAATATTGGCATCAAGAACTTGTCTGAGACCTTACCGAACCTAAGACGAGAGAATTTCATAGAAGATTTCATAGGAGGCAAGCTTTGTGATCGCTCAAAAGCATTGTAAATACGAGGTGAATACGAGCAATGTCTGCGTTAAAACAGTCGCTATCCGTACGTAGGGTGCGTATTCAGAATGCCCATTAAGACAGATGTAAAGTAAGGCCAACTACTAGGTTAAAATTGCGCCGCCCATCAGCTTTTGATACCGTCGGGCCAACTCTTTCTCCATTAGCGGCCATCGCGTTAAGCCATCTCCGCCAGAATCACTCTTCTCAGCTAGCAAATCAACCGCTGCCTTTCGAGCCAGTTCTAAAACTTCCTGATCTTCTATCAAGCTAGCTAGGGCAAAATCTGGCAGTCCCGATTGCCTTGTCCCTAGCACCTGCCCCGGCCCTCTAAATCGCATATCCATCTCGGAGATAAAAAAGCCATCCTGAGACTGTTCCAATACCTTGAGCCGCTGCATCGCCGGTTCGCTTTTGCTGCTGCTCATCAACAAACAAAAAGACTGATCGGCCCCACGACCCACCCGTCCTCGTAGCTGATGAAGCTGAGACAGGCCAAAGCGTTCAGCATGTTCAATTAGCATCACCGAAGCGTTTGGTACGTCTACGCCCACCTCTACTACCGTGGTCGAAACCAGAACCTGCGTCTCCTGGTCTCTAAAGGCAGTAATCGCCGCATCCTTATCCGCAGAACTCATCCGTCCATGTAGCAAACCGACGCTAAACTCTGGGAAGATAGTCTCTTGTAGTCTCGCATGTTCTTCTATCGCCGAGCGCAAATCTAATTTTTCAGACTCTTCTACCAGCGGAAGAACAACATAGACTTGCCGACCCTGCGCAATCTCTCTTCGGATTAAGTCGTAGGCGTCGGCTCTCTCTTTGCCTTTCAAGACGTTTGTTTTGATCGCTTTTCGTCCGGGCGGCAGTTCGTCAATCTGGCTTACGTCTAAATCGCCGTGAATGGTTAGCGCTAGCGTTCTGGGAATGGGCGTAGCGGTCAGCGTCAAAACGTGAGGGTTGTTGCCCTTTTGTTGAAGTCTGGCTCGCTGCTGCACCCCGAATCTATGTTGCTCATCTATGGCTACTAGGCCCAGATTGGTGAACTTAACTGGGTCTTCAATCAGCGCGTGAGTACCGACTAAAACGGGCAGCTCGCCCGTCATTAGCTCGCTGTGAATTTGCCGACGCTTAGCGGCCTTAGTCGAGCCGGTTAGCAGTTCTACAGGAATGTGCAACAGATTGAACCATTCTACGAGTTTGCGATAGTGCTGCTCGGCCAGGACTTCTGTAGGAGCCATCAGCGCCGCCTGGTAGCCTGCCTGAATTGCGGCTAGGATGCCCACCACGGCAACAACTGTTTTACCCGATCCAACATCTCCCTGTACTAGGCGGTTCATGGGCGTAGGTAGCTGCAAATCGTTCAAGATTTCTTGCACGACTCTCTGCTGTGCGCCCGTCATCTTGAAGGGCAACACGTTATAGAAGTCGGTAATGAGCTGACCTGTGGGAGCCATCTGCACGTCGGTCTGCTGCTGTTGTTGTTCTTTTCTACGGCGTAGCAAGCCTAGCTGTAGGTAGAAGAATTCATCGAAGACGAGGCGGCGACGGGCGATCGCCAATTCTTCTGTACTCGGGGGAAAATGGATGTGGGCGATCGCCACCCTCAAATCCACCAATCCATGCCGCTCTCTCAGCTCCCTCGGCAACGGATCGCGCAGCTCCACCACAGAGGGCAGCGCTGCTACCACCGCCTTCCGAACCAAATCCGCCCCCACGCCATCCGTCAGCGGATACACCGGCACCACCCGGCCCACCTTCAGCGACTCAATCGGATCGCCCTCGCTGCCCAGCACCTCAATCTCCGGACTGTCGATGTTAATGCCGTATTTCGTCTGCTTCACCAAGCCCGACACGGCCACCACCGCACCCGGCGGATAAAGTCTCTTTTGCTGCTCCTGCCAGCCTCGGGAGCCGAAGCGCCCGCCCGCCATAAACCGACTAATCTTCAGCCGCGAGCTGCTGTCATACACCATCAGCTCAAAAATAGTCAGCTTTGGATTGCGCGGACTCTTAAAAACGTTGCACCGCTTCACCGTTACCACAATCGTGACGGTCTCGCCAGGTTCTAAGTCGGCAATTTTGACCTGCTTCGCATAGTCAATATAGTCACGCGGATAGTAAAAGAGCGCGTCTCGAATGCTCAACAGCCCTAGCTTTGCCAGCTTTTCGGCTTTATACGCGCCAACATTCTTTAGATAGGTCAGCGGTTGGTCTAAAGGGTGCGTAGAATGGGGGCGATCGCTCAACCCCGTCACATCTTTCGTCTTCGCCGTCTTCTTCCGCTTTGTCGTCTTCTTTTCTGTTGTTTCCTTACCGCCTTTCTTCGCCGCAGACTTTCCATTTGCCGAATAGCTCTCTCCGTTCTCAGCCAGCAAAGGCAACGCATCCGCCGCCTGCCTAGCCCGATGCAAAAACCGCCGCGTATCCGCCACCAAATGCTGTCGCTGAGAAAAAGAGAGATCGTGATAGTCATCAAATCTAGTTGCCAGATCTTGCCACTTATCGCGGCTAATCTGTCCCGCCAAATTCGCAGACAGCGTATTTATTTCCCCTGACAAACTGCCAGAGAGAAACTCATTAAACCGCTGCCGATGCCCTTCTAAGTTGTTAAAGCCATTTTCCGACTCTAGGCTCAGCGCCTTTTGCAAGCGCACCCAGTCGGGTAAAGCGGCAGGCTTAGTTTGTGAAGGGTCTACCACGGCCTCTAACACCATTTATTTACGCTCTTTACCCTAACGCGTAAGCGCCTGCTTTTCTACATCACCATGCGCTTCTTGACATGCTCCCCGGACTAAAGGCGCAGGGATTCTCCGGCTTAGAGGTTGAAACATAGCTGTTCCCCTCCGTACGGTTGGCTAGACGCATCATCGCGAACTGCTTCTAGAGAAGGCTAACACTCACTCAACGTCCGTTTTTGTCTGTTGTGGACGTGTCCCGCCCCAACTCGGTCTATATTCTTAGCTGCGTTCTCATCTCTATCATGCTCAGCGCCACAGCTAACGCAGAGAATGGAACGCACCGATAGCGCTATCTTCCCCCAACGGAAGCCGCAATCAGAACAAGTCTGACTGGTCGGCTCCCACCTGGAGATGATAGAGACAATGCGGTCTTTGTACTGGTTGGCCTTGGCTTCGCACATCGTGCGGAACTGCGCCCAACCCTGTTGACTGATTGCCCGAGAAAGCCGCCGATTCGCTAGCATCCCTTTCACATTCAAGTTTTCCAAGCTGACTGTTTGGTTTTCACGGATTAGCTTAGTACTTTGTTTGTGCAAGAAATCCTTGCGAGTGTTGCCAACTTTTAGATGCAGTCGGGCTAGCTTAAGCTTTGTCCGCTGCCAACGATTTGAGCCTTTTACCTGTCTAGCGAGCTTACGATTCGTGCGAGCAATCAGCCGGTTCAGTCGGTCGTAGCTAGGACTATAGACGGGCTTACCCACTGAAGGGAAAGCAAACACCTTGATACCCAAGTCTACGCCGATGGACTTACGCTTTGCCCTAACGCTTTTTTGCTGTACTTCGACTACAAAGCTTGCGTAGTACTGACCGGCTTTGCTGCGCAAGATAGTGACAGAGCTAGGTTCAGCGGGCAGTTTGCGTGACCACTTCACCTTGAACAATCCCATCTTGGCAAGAAACAGTTTGCTTCCTTTGCAGGAGAAGCCCGACTTAGTGAATCGCGCTGACTGCTTGCCGTGCCGACGCTTGAACTTAGGGAAACGCACCTTCGGCCCTTGCCGCTTACCGCTGCAACTTTCGTAGAAGTTCTTGAACGCAACGCCCAAATCTTGAACCGACTGCTGCAACGGTACATTACTCACCTTCGACAACCACGACCGCTGCGGATACTGCTTAGCTAGCGTGATGCATAGTTTCTGCAACTCAGCATTAGACGGCCACTCGGTATCTTCAGGCGTTTGCATTACCCAGGCTAAAGCATCGTTCCACACAACCCGGCAGCAGCCAAACAGCTTTGATAGCTCTTTAGCCTGTTGGTTTGTAGGGTAGATTCTGTACTGGTATCGTGCTTTCATACTTATAATTATGGCGTACTTATGACGGCATAGTGACGGAATGGAAAAGCTAACGGCAAGATGTTCTGATGAAGAGTATGAAAAGCTTGTGGCCTATTGTAAGCAAAAGGAGAAGACACAAAACACCATCCTTTGTTGGTTGATTAGCACGTTGATTGTTCGCTAGCACTCACCTGAGAGACGCGAGACTTAGCCCCCGCCCTGAAGGGAACGGGGCTTGCCTTCTTTCTCTCAGACTCTCTTAATTCTGGTCAAGTGATGAGAGTCCAGCGGTCGAGAGTCCAGCGATTAATATTACTCGGTTTCATTTAGCCTATCGTAAACTTTCTGAAGCATCCAGGCTTTGACGGCATCGCCAAACTCCGAGTTGTCGATGATCTTCGTGAAGATGTCCTGGTTGTCTTCCATGCGCTCAATCAAAGTATTTAGAAATACATCGTCAAAGCCGTATTTGAAGTTCTGGATCGAATTGCTTTTGGCCTGCTGCGATAGAGATGCGTTATTGACGAGTTCTTCTTCAATCTGGCTGAAGAAAAGCTTATCGGCGTCTGCAAAGTCGGTCTTAAACCGTTTGTTTAAAATCTCGACAATCTCTGATAGTTTGGCCTGCATTTCCTTTTCTTTAGGAATGCCTGCATCAAGGCTAGGATATAGCAACGAGTTGGCATCTTTTTCTAGAATGATTTGGCCTTCTCGAATCTTTTGCAGGCGGTAATATTCCAGCCCGACTTCGTCGGTCAGCTTAAAGACTTCGCTCTGTAAGCGCTTTGGCAGCTTAGTTTGAAGCAGGCGAGCGAAGGCATAAAACTTCTCTAGCGCGACATCTGTAAAAGGCATAATTTGCGCGAGGAAGGCATAGAGACGGATGAAGGTAGCGATCGCGTTTTTGAACTCGTCTTGTGGGTCTTCTTCGAGTCCTTTGAAGCGATCGCACGCCGGGTCAATCAACGCATTCAGCCGCGCATGATCTCTGCGAGTAATTCGCTCAGTCGGCTTAAAGAACACTTTAGCAAAGGCGTCTATCTCGCTCTGCCAGATAATTTGAAAGCTATCAAGCTGATTTTTTAAGTCGTATAGGCGATTAGGATCGGTCGTAGACTCTAGAACAGTGCGCTCGTAATAGGGCTGAAAGGCGTCGATAATTTCTTGTTCTTCGTTGGCAAAGTCTAGAACAAAGGTTTCTTCTTTCCCAGGGCAAATGCGATTGAGCCTAGAAAGGGTTTGTACGGCTCTGACCCCAGAAAGCTTCTTATCAACGTACATCGTATGCAGCAAAGGCTGATCGAAGCCGGTTTGATATTTATCGGCCACGATGAGTAGCTGGTATTCGCGCGTCTCAAACTTTTCGGGCAGCTCTTTTTCCCCAAATCCATTCATGTCGGATTCGCTGTAGGCAATGCCGGTTTCTCGATCTGTAAAGCTAGTAAAGGCGACGAGCGCTCTAATATCTGTGTAGCCTTTTTTTGCGATGTATTTATCAAACTCTTCTTTGTAGCGGACAACGTGGGGGCGTGAGGCCGTTACTAGCATGGCTTTGGCTTTGCCGCCAATTCGATGCATCACGCATTGGCGGAAGTGTTCGACAATGATTTCTGTTTTTTGAGCCAGGTTGTGAGGGTGCAAGGAGAGGAAACGCGCGATCGCCCGACTTGCCTTCTTTTTATGAATCTGCGGATCGTCCTCAATGGCCTTGGTTAGCCGAAAGTAGGTTTTATAGGTGGTGTAGTTTTTCAACACGTCCATAATGAAGCCTTCTTCAATGGCTTGCCGCATGGAATACAAATCAAAAGGAGCGGGCTTTCCCTCCTTATTTAGCTGCCCAAAGACTTCTAGCGTCTTCGGTTTGGGCGTGGCGGTAAAGGCAAAAAAGCTCAGGTTAGTCTGCTTGCCACGAGTCTGAGCGTGTCTTTGCACAGACTCGCGAATTTTGTCTTCGTCGTCTGCTTCGTCGCGATCGCTATTTTCAGCGCGGCTCAGATCCGTTACCGTTAGAGCTTCTTTCATCTGCTTAGTAGTTTCGCCGCCTTGCGAGCTGTGGGCTTCGTCCACAATTAGCGCATAGTTCCGCTGCGGCAGTTTGCCAATTTTATCTAGAACAAAAGGAAACTTTTGCAGCGTCGTGATGATGATATTGGTGCCAGAGGTCAGCGCCTTAGCAAGCTGCTCGGCGTTGCGGTCAATTTTTTGGACGACGCCTGCCACATGGTCGAATTGATAGATAGTGTCCTGTAGCTGCCGATCTAGTATCTTGCGGTCGGTGATGACAATAACAGAATCGAAAACTCGCGTATCTTTCTCGTTGTATAGGTTAGCGAGCTGATAGGTGAGCCAAGCGATAGAGTTGCTTTTGCCACTACCGGCGGAGTGCTGAATGAGGTAGTTGTGTCCTGCGCCGTTGGCTTTGGCATGGGCAGTTAGCTTGCGTACCACGTCTAGCTGGTGATAGCGCGGGAAGATTAGGCTTTCTTTTTTGGCTGATTTCCCGTTGAGTTTGATGGTGTCCTGCTCTAAATGCAAGAAGCGGTCTATGATGTCGAGCCAGCTATCTTTGGCCCAGATGGTTTCCCACAGGTAGTACGTTCTGTGGCCCTGCGGGTTGGGTGGGTTGCCTGCGCCTTTTTGATAGCCTTGATTAAACGGGAGAAAGCGGGTTTTGCTGCCTTCTATGCGCGTGGTCATCCAGGCTTCGTCGGCGTCTACGGTGAAGTGAACAAAGGCGCGGCGTTTGAACTGAAAGAGGAGTTCGTGATTGTCCCGGTCTTGTTCGTATTGCGCTTTGGCATCTTCTACGTCTTGCCCGGTAAATTGGTTTTTGAGTTCTACGGTGGCGGTGGGTAAGCCGTTGACGCTTAGGAGTAGGTCGATGGAGTTTTGGTTTTGGGTGCTGTAGTATACCTGCCGGGTAACGGTGAGGATGTTTTGATCGTAGCGGGCGATTGTTTCGGGGTTGAGGTTGCTGGCGGGCTTGAAGTAGGCGAGTTTGAAGCGGACGCCGTAGTCGGTGATGCCGTGACGCAGTACGTCTAACATGCCTCTAAATTCGAGTTCTTGGTAGAGGCGCTGAAGGAATTTTGGCTCTACGGAGGAGCCGTGAATGTCGGACAGCTTTTGCCATGCCTGGGACTGGGAGGTGCTGACGAATTGAAATAGAACGGTTCTGTCGAGCGCGAGTTCTTTGCTGAAGTTGGCCGCATCGCCCACCTGATAGCCGCTGCCGTTGCTTAAGCAGTCAACGATGGCATCTTCAAAGGTTTTTTCGAGGATTTGGCTAGGCATCAGGGACGCTCCTTATGACGCTACGGCAGGCTTTTACGCTTACCCTGTAAGTATCTAACAGAATAACTGTAAAAGGCTATAGCGCTTCCTCATCCAGCTTGTTGTTTCCCATGCCATCAATAAACTTATGATAGGCAGCTTCTCGAAAGATGTAGATTAAACGCTCTCTTTGAGCTTCGCTCAGGTCTTCTCTTAAGCTGCTGTCTTGATAGCAATCTTTGATGAAGGTAAAATCTTCTGACTGACTAAACTCTACTAGCTCATCGTCGCTGATGATGTTTGGGAGCTGATCTTCTATCAACGTAAGCGTATCTGGATCGTAGTATCGGACATCTGGCTTGCTGTGAGCAGAAAAGCTGCGGCCTTGAAAGTGGGGTTGACCTTCTAGAGAGGGCCAGTTGAGGCCAAAAAATTCTGAGGTGCCCGATTTGTAAAGCTTGGCGATTTGTATAGCGCCGTCTACTTCTCTAATATCAGGGTCTCTAGACATCTCGATTAGGACGCTTAAAGGTTCCATGTCTAGCGGATTTTCTTCTGTGTTGTTGTCTTCTCTATTCTCCCTGAGGTTCTTCCTTGCTGTCTTGCTGAGGGTTTCTGGATTACCTAAAAACGCATAGGTGAGGATCTTTCCGCTGTATTCTGGAGCGATAAAGCCTTCAGCATCTTTTGAATAAGATAGCTTCCAGATGCGGAAGCAGTTTTTTGACCAGCTCCAGCCGCCAAATAAGAACTCTGCTTCGCTTCGCATTTCATGAATATCTCGACTGCTGACTTCATTAATGATTGTGCCAACTAACGAAGTAAACATGTCCGTTAGGTAGGCTAGCACTTCTTCAATATCGGTGTGCGAGCTTTTTAATTTTTTGGTGAGTTTGATTGAGGATAGAAGGCTGAAGGGGTGACACAACGCTCGAAGGCTATGTGGCATATAGGTTTTGCCTTCTG
>QBMC01000150.1 GCA_003242035.1 Nodosilinea foveolarum
AAGGTGCAACAGCGATACCTTATTTTCCTCTATCCTTTACGTTAATGCACTACCCAGAAAGCATCCTTCACACCGTCCCATAAGAGAATCCGTATCAGAGCATCCTCTTATGAGAGATTAGGGTATAGCTTTTCTATTACGAAAGGCGGGTGTTCTTATCTGTCATTACCTTCAGCGTTTTCGCATACTCTTGTAGCTCTACTGGCTCGGGCTTGATGTTCCAGATTTGATCGCAGTATTCTTGGATGGAGCGATCGCTCGAAAACTTACCCATCCGCGCAGCGTTGAGAATAGACATGCGCACCCACTCATCCTGGTTTTGGTAAGCCTCGCTCACCTTTACCTGGCAGTCTACATAAGCTTGATAGTCGGCTAGCACCATAAAGCGATCCTGATACAACAGATTATCGATCAGCGGGCGGAACAGCTCGGTGTCTCCACTAGAGAAGACACCGGAGCCGATCAGATCGATGACGGTTCGCAGGTCTTCGTTCTCTTCGTAGTATTTGCGAGGGTTGTAGCCAGTCACTTTTAGCTTCGCGACTTCTTCAGCGTCTAAGCCAAACAAGAAGAAGTTATCTGCACCGACTTCATCACGAATTTCTACGTTGGCTCCGTCTAGTGTGCCAATCGTGAGCGCGCCATTCATAGCAAACTTCATGTTGCCTGTCCCCGAAGCTTCGAAGCCTGCGGTCGAAATTTGCTCGGACAGATCGGAGGCGGGGTAAACCGGCTGGGCGTTGGTGACGTTGTAGTTGGGGTAGAAGATGACTTTAATTTGATCGCGTACGTCGGGGTCGCGGTTGACGACTCGGCCTACAGAGGTGATGAGCTTGATGATCAGCTTTGCCATGAAGTAGCCCGGAGCCGCTTTACCCGCAAAGATAAAGGTGCGCGGCGTAATCTTCATGTCTGGGTTTTGCTTCAGCTTGTTGTACAGCGAGATAATATGCAGCGCGTTGAGCTGCTGACGCTTGTACTCGTGAATGCGCTTAATTTGCACATCGAACATTGAGTTGGGGCTGACCTTTACGCCGGTTGCTTGCTCGATGCGCGCCGCTAGAATCTCTTTGTTCGCCTGCTTAATCTGTCGCCATTCTGTTCTAAAGCCCGGATCGTCGGCAAACTGCTCTAGCTTCTTGAGCTGATCGAGCTGCGTGGGCCAACTGTCCCCAATCCGCTGATTGATTAAGCGGGTTAGCTTGGGATTGCTGAGCACCATCCAGCGACGAGGCGTTACGCCGTTGGTCTCGTTGATAAACTTTTCGGGGAAGAGCTGATAGAAGTCGTTGAGGACGGTTTGCTGAAGGAGTTCGGTATGCAGCGCGGCTACCCCGTTGATATGGTGGCTACCCACACAGGCGAGGTTGGCCATGCGCACGTAGCGACCGCCGCTCTCGTCGATTAGAGACATGCGCTCTATACGCTCGTTGTCTTGACCGAACTTGATGCGCACTTGCTCTAAAAACAGGCGATTGATCTCGAAGATAATTTCTAGGTGGCGCGGGAGCAAGGAGCCAAAGAGGTCGATAGGCCAACGTTCCAAGGCTTCGGGTAAGAGAGTGTGGTTGGTGTAGGCGAGAGACTTTTGGGTGATTTCCCAGGCGGCGTCCCACTCCAGTTCGTGCTCGTCTATGAGCAGGCGCATGAGTTCGGGGACAGCGATCGCCGGATGAGTATCGTTCATCTGAATCGTGTACTTTTCGGGAAACTGCTCGATGGTCATCCCATCGCGTAGCAAAATCCGCATCATGTCTTGCAAAGAGCAGGAGACAAAGAAATACTGTTGCTCTAGCCGGAGCTGCTTGCCTTCTAAGTGCTCGTCGTTGGGATAGAGTACCTTCGAGATGTTCTCCGAAACCACTTTGGAATTTACCGCGCCAGAGTAGTCGCCCTGGTTGAATGCGTCAAAGTCAAACGCATCTGGAGACTCGGCTTTCCACAGGCGCAGCGTATTTGCCGTATTGACCTGGTATCCCAAAATCGGCGTGTCGTAGGGAACGCCCTTAACAATGCGCTCGGACACCCACTCCACGCGATAGTCGCCTTTGATGTCTGTGTAGGCTTTGGTGTATCCGCCTAGCTTCACTGGCTGCGACCACTGAGGACGAGCAATTTCCCAGGGGTTCCCGTTGGCTAGCCACTTATCGGTTTGCTCTACCTGCCAGCCGTCGTGCAGCTCCTGCTTGAAGATGCCGAACTCGTAGCGGATGCCATAGCCCAAGGAGGGAATTTGTAGGGTGGCCATAGAGTCTAGATAGCAAGCGGCTAGGCGACCTAAGCCACCGTTTCCTAGCCCTGGCTCTTCCTCTTGGGCAATAATTTCATTTAGGTTTAGGCCCAGGTCGGCCATGGCGGTTTCAACAGCGCCGTACAGACCTAAGTTAATTAGGTTGTTGCCCAGGTAAGGCCCCATTAGAAATTCTGCGGAGAGGTAGACGGCTGTGCGCGATTTTTTGTTGCGGTAGGTGCTGGCGGAGCTGAGCCAGTGGCGTAACATGCGATCGCGCACCGTATAGGCTAGCGCCATGTAATAGTCCTGCATGGAAGAAAGCTCTGGTGACTTTCCTTGCACATAAAATAAGTTATCTAAGAAACCGCGCTTGAGTGCTTCTGGCGTCAGTCCTGTACGGTCGTTTTCAGAATGCAAAGGCACCGCATTGATTTCTGTTGATTGCATAGGTTACACACAAAAAGTAGGTTGTCAGCAGACGAAGATATTAGCTTTAGTGTCGGATATCTTGACGATAGGGTCAGATAGATAGGACACAAAACAGAGTCAATTAATTTTTGGTTAATATTCGCGAGGAATGCTTGTTGGGATTCATAGGAATAGGCAGCGATCGCCCCTAATAAAAGAGACTCACTGCCTATCGGTGCTAGCCATTCAAGGATAGAAGCTTGTCCTAGACTTTCTTTAGCCAGCTAAACATGGCTCGCAAGTCCTTACCGACTTCCTCAATCGGATGCTCAGACTCAATCCGGCGCGTGGCGTTAAAGCCCGCATTACCAGATTGGCTTTCTAGCACGAACTCACGCGCAAACTGTCCGGTCTGAATCTCTTTGAGAATCTGACGCATCGCGGCTTTGGTATCGTCCGTGATGATCCGAGGCCCGCGCGTATAGTCGCCGTACTCAGCGGTGTTCGAGATGCTGTCGCGCATTTTAGCTAGACCACCTTCTACCACCAAGTCCACGATTAGCTTCACTTCGTGCAGACACTCAAAGTACGCTAACTCAGGCTGATAGCCCGCTTCTACTAACGTCTCAAAGCCTGCTTTGATTAGCTCGCTCAAGCCGCCGCAAAGAACCGCCTGTTCGCCAAAAAGGTCAGTCTCAGTTTCTTCGCGGAAGGTGGTTTCTAAAACGCCTGCGCGAGTCCCGCCGATGCCTTTGGCGTAGGCCATTGCCAAATCGCGGGCCTGTCCTGACGCATCTTGATAAACCGCGAACAGAGCGGGTACGCCTTGACCTTGCTCATAAGTCCGGCGGACGAGATGTCCAGGGCCTTTGGGAGCTGCCATCACCACGTCTACATCCTCGGGAGGCACAATTTGGCCAAAGTTGATGTTAAAGCCGTGGGCAAAAGCCAGCACGTTACCCGCTTCGAGGTTGGGGGCAATGTGCTCTTTGTAGATGCTGCGCTGAATTTCGTCGGGGAGCAGAATCATGATGAAGTCAGCGGCTTTTGAGGCATCTGCTACCGACTTTACGGCGAGTCCTTCGGCTTCGGCTTTTTCGATTGAGCGGCTGCCTTCGTACAGGCCGACTACTACGTCCACGCCGCTGTCTTTGAGGTTGAGCGCGTGGGCGTGGCCCTGAGAACCGTAGCCGATAATGGCCACCGTTTTACCATTTAGCAAATCGAGATTTGCGTCACTGTCGTAATACATCTTGGCCATCTGAAATCTAATCTCCTTAAACTGCGGGGTGTGGGCGCGATCGCTTTAGCAAGTTGAGCGATGTCTGGGTAAATACCCAGTCGAACGTTTGATCTTATCAAACAGGTGACCGTCTCATACAGCTTTCTTGTCTACTGTCGAAAGGGTTGTTTTTGGTGAAAATGGGCGGTTAAAGTTGGGGAGATCGCGTATGCCAATCGGTCGCCTGCTCGTACGCATGAGCTACTTCAAACAGCAGATCTTCGCGCAGCACGTTACTCACAATCTGCAAGCCAATCGGCATTCCGTTGCGGTCAAATCCACAGGGAACGCTGATTCCCGGTAGACCCGCCATGTTTACCGGAATGGTCATCAGGTCTAGTAGATACATGCTCAGCGGATCGTCTTTCTCTCCGGCCTTAAACGCGGTTGTCGGCACGGTAGGACTAACTAATACATCCACGTCCTTAAAGGCGTTCTCGAAGTCTCGTTTGATCAGCGTTCTGACTTTTTGTGCCTTCAGGTAAAAAGCGTCGTAATAGCCTGCTGATAGGGCATAGGTGCCGATCATGATGCGGCGTTTTACCTCGTCGCCAAAGCCTGCCGCTCGCGTTTTGTTATACATCGAGATTAGGTTGGGTTCTTCTGAGCGCAGGCCGTAGCGGACGCCGTCGTAACGCGCTAAGTTTGCTGAGGCTTCGCAGGGTGCGATGACGTAGTAAGCGGAGACGCCATAGTCAAACTTGGGGCAGGAGATGGTTTTGACTTCTGCGCCCAATGATTTGAGCTGATCGATGGCTGCGTTGACGGCATCCCCGACTTCGCTGTCTAGGCCGTCGCCAAAGGTTTCTTTGATGACGCCGACTTTTTTGCCTTTGAGGTCGGTTTTTAAGTGCTGGGTGTAGTCGGGGATTTTGACCTTGAGGCTGGTGGCGTCTTTGGCATCGTGACCGGCGATCGCGCCCAACAAAATAGCCGTATCTTCCACCGTGCGGCCAAACGGCCCAATTTGATCGAGCGATGACGCAAAGGCGACCAGGCCATAGCGGGAGACCAGCCCGTAAGTAGGCTTCATGCCGACGATGCCGCAAAAGGAAGCGGGCTGGCGAATGGAACCGCCCGTGTCCGATCCTAGCGAAATGGGCGCTTGGCCGCCCGCTACTGCCGCTGCTGAGCCGCCAGAAGAGCCGCCAGGGACGCGGGAAACATCCCAGGGATTGTGGGTAGCATGAAAGGCCGAGTTTTCGGTGGAGCCGCCCATGGCGAACTCGTCTAAGTTGGTTTTGCCGATGAAAACTGCGCCTGCCTGGTCTAGCCGAGTGATGACCGTGGCGTCGTAGGGGGGCACAAAGTTCTCCAGCATTTTGGAGCTGCAAGTGGTGCGAATGTCTTTAGTGCAGAGGTTGTCTTTGAGAGCGATGGGAATTCCGGCGAGCAGGCCAATGTCTTCGCCAGCGGCAATTTTGTCGTCTACGGCCTGTGCCTGTGCCAACGCCTTTTGAGCTGTCATCGACACAAAACTCTCTAGCTTTGGCTCTACGGCCTCGGCCTGGTCGAGCTGGGCCTGAGCGATTTCGACGGCGCTGTGGGTTTTGCTCGTGAGCTGTTGATGCAACTCGCGGATGGCTGACATAGGGGTTCCTCGATTCTTCTCCAATTAGCTAGATTAGCAGGATGCTATCCTTGTGAGCCGTCAATCTGTAGTCAATATATTAGGAATATGTTGAGAATGTAGGACGATTTCCGGCATCATTGGCTAAATTAAGTTTGGTTGTTACGATTTTTCTAAACTGTCCGGGTAACCTGTCGAAGGCATGAAGCCAGACGCGTTTGTTCCCGTTGCGGTCTGGACTTGCTCTTTGTCATCGGATTTTTTTGAATGCCTGGTTTTTGGTCTCCCACTGCGATCGCCGCCGTTGCCAGTGTTTTTGTAGGGTTAGCAGGCAGCTTACTCATCGGGGCGACTCCCTCATCCGTCCGCGCTGATTGGCAAAAAAATGACGCTGTGCTAGCGGTGGCAAGCAGTACGGTAGATGCTCAGTCCGATCAGCAACTTAAGCAGGCTCAAAAGCTGGCAAACCAAGCCGTTAAAGCTTTTCAGTCTGCTCGCCTAGAACCCAAGTCTAGTCCTGCCTACACTCGTCGCGAGCGCGATCTGTGGCGGGCCGCTTTGCAGTCATTGGCCTCTATTTCCCCAGATTCTGAGCTGCACAACCAGGCGATCGCCAAGCAGCAACAATATCAGCAGCTACTGGCGACTGCCGACCGCAAATTGGCTGAGGCCGACAGCGCCTTCTTAACTCAAATCATCCAAGACACGGGCGTTCGGCCTGACGAAGTTCACGTCACGCTTTGCCAAATAGACAATCCGCGAGCCAATATTCACAGCGGGCCGGTCAAGCTGCTCAATCCTGCCCATCGCAGCCTCACCGCCGAGACTGGGATCAAAAGCCAGATCAATTCTCAGCAGTGTCGCCATCATCGGGGCGATGAGTGGTTGGCGAGTGCGGCTAGCTTGATTAAGCTGCCTATTGCGATCGCCCTGCTTCAAAAAACAGGCTCCGAAGGCATCGACCTCAACCAAAAAATTGAGATAGACCCTGGCAACTTTACCGAAAATGCGGCAGGGGCCACCCTTGAAGTAGGTGAGGCTTACCCGCTACGCGAGATCGTGACCCAGATGATTGATCACAGCGATAATATTGCGACTAATCAGCTCATTGATTATGTTGGACGCGATCGCCTTGCCGCCACGTTAGAAGAGTTGGGATATGTGGATACCTACGCGGGGCACAAGCTGGTGGGCGATCTGGCGATGCCTGAAGATCCGGGAGATCGCGGCAACCAAACGACCACCAACGACCTCACCGCTATGCTGGTAAATACCTATAGTCTGCAAGCCCCTGGCGAGCAAACCCTGCTTCAAGCGCTGCAAGCTCAGAGCGATCAGGAGCTGGGTTATCAGGCGTTGAAAGACTCAGGCGTTCAGTGGCTAGGCGAAAAAACTGGTCAAAATGATTACGTTATCGGCTCGGCGCTAGCTATGCAGGTTGGGCAAGAGCGCTACGCGTTAACGGTGGCTATTGACTATAGCGGGGACACTCAAGCGGTTCAGGATATTATTAGCGGCATTGCTGACTACCTTGAAGCGTCGGACGGTCTGATGGTGAGACAGTAAGCCTTAAGCCATACGGTCAATTCCTACAGAAGTCGTTAGATTATTTATTGTGGGCGATGCTCAGACAGGCGATCGCATTAGATCAACGGCTAAATTCAGGAAGGTTTGATTCAGAAAGACTATGGCTGAGAGTACGCACTACGACGTAATTATTATCGGGACAGGCGCGGGCGGTGGAACGCTAGCTCACCGACTGGCTCCGAGCGGAAAGAAGATTTTAGTGCTGGAGCGGGGATCTTTTTTGCCAAAAGAAAAGGCAAACTGGAGCACGGATGCGGTGTTTCGAGATGGCCGCTATCAAACCGATGAAACTTGGAAAGCGCCGGAAGGGTCTGAGATTGAGCCGGGTATCGGTTACTGGGTAGGCGGTAATACTAAGGTCTATGGTGGGGCACTTTTTCGGCTGCGCGAGAAAGACTTTGATGAGGTGAATTTGCACGAAGGCACCTCACCCGCTTGGCCTTTGAAGTATGACGACTTTGAAAGCTACTACGAGCAGGCCGAGACGCTTTATCAGGTACATGGTCAAAAAGGCGAAGATCCGACGGAGCCGCCTCGCAACAGTGACTATGTTTTTCCACCGATTAGCCACGAGCCGCGAATTGCCTGGATTGACAAGGCGCTAAAGAAAAAAGGATTGCATCCGTTTCATCTGCCGCTATCGGTAAAGCTAAACGAGAAAGACGCTTTTTTGAGCGAGTGCATTCGCTGTAATACCTGCGACGGTTTCCCTTGCTTTATTGATGCGAAGTCAGATGCGGATGTGAACTGCATTCGCCCGCTGATGGGCAATTCGAACGTGCATTTGATCACGGAGGCAAAAGTGACTCGGCTGCATACGAGCGCATCTGGCCAGGAGATCAGCGGCGTAGAAGCGGAGATTGCGGGAGAAAAACACACGTTTACCGGCAGTGTGGTGGTCGTGGCCTGTGGCGCGGTGAACTCGGCGGTGCTGCTGCTAAACTCCGCGAACGATCAGCACCCTAACGGATTGGCTAATAGCTCCGATCAGGTGGGCCGGAACTTTATGAAGCATTTGGCGGCGGCGATTGTGGGCCTAAGCCTAAAGGAAAATCACAGCGTCTTTCAAAAAACGCTGGCCGTGAATGACTATTACTGGGGGGAACCGGGGTTCGACTATCCGATGGGCCACGTGCAGCTACTGGGCAAGGTGAACTCGCGGATGCTGTCGCTAGATGTGCCCAAAATTGCACCGACGCTGGCGCTGCGACTGGCGGCAAAACGAACGGTAGACTGGTGGCTAACAGGAGAGGATGCGCCCGACCCGCAAAATCGGGTGACGGTAGAGAATGGGAAAACGACGGTGCGCTACGAGCCAAACAATATGAGCGCGTTTAAGCGGCTGATTCGACGCTGGACAACGGTGATTCGAAAGGTAGACAGTGAGGGAAGCTTGTTGCCGCTCTCCTGGTACTTCACTAAAATTTTGCCGGTGGGCGCGGTGGCGCATCAGGTCGGCACCTGTCGGTTTGGCACCGATCCAGCCACTTCGGTTTTAGATGTGAACTGTAAGGCGCACGACTTGGACAATTTGTATGTGGTAGACGGCAGCTTTTTTCCGTCTAGCGCAGCGGTGAACCCGTCTTTGACGATTATGGCTAATGCAATGCGAGTGGGTGACCATTTGATTGAACGGCTAGCCTAGCGCCATTTACGGGTGGGCAAGCTTGTGTTCTGGCGTTCTGTTCTAGATTGTGAGTTTTGAGTATGGAAACCCTGGAGTTATTGAAGTCTGGGCAAATGGTAGGACAGACTTCCCTGAAGCTATCGGCGGGGCTAAGTGAGTTTCCACGAGAGATTTTGGAGCTAGCAGATTCTCTGGAGTTTCTGAACTTGTCGAACAATCGGCTGAGCGAGTTGCCAGACGATTTTTGGCGGCTAAAGAAGCTGAAAATTGCGTTCTTTAATGACAATGCGTTTGAAATGTTTCCGGCGGTCTTGGCAAAGTGTCCAGCGCTTTCTATGGTCAGCTTTAAGAATAATCAGATTGAACAGATGGGCGAGCTTTCTGAAAATATTCGCTGGCTAATTCTGACGAATAATCGGATTAAGCAGCTACCGGCGGGTATGGGTCGGCTGAGCAAACTGCAAAAGCTAATGCTAGCCGGAAACCAGCTTCAGACTTTGCCGGATGAGCTGGCTGATTGTAAGCGTTTGGAGCTGATTCGACTGTCGGCCAATAATCTGGGTGCGTTGCCCGGTCAACTGGTGGAATTGCCTCGGCTGTCGTGGTTAGCCTATGCCGGCAATCCGTTTTGTACAGAGAGAGACTGTCCTGCCAGCGAACAATTGTCAGAACTTCGGGTAATAGATGAGCGTGAGCTGACGTTTGGTGAGGTGTTGGGCCAGGGCGCGTCGGGCGTTATTTATAAAGGCGTTTGGAGAGCGGCAGACGCTGAAATAGAAAAAGATGTGGCTATCAAGCTGTTTAAAGGAGAGATTACGAGCGATGGATCGCCGCTAGACGAGATGCAGGCTTGTATTACGGCAGGAACGAATCCGAATTTGGTGAGTGTACTAGGTAAGTTGCAAGCTGAGGGAAAGGAGGGGCTTGTATTTTCTTTTGTGCCTGCTGAGTATAAGAATTTGGGCGAACCGCCTAGTTTAGAAACCTGTACGAGAGATATTTATGCCGCCGACACTACGTTTTCCCTGTCAGTGGTGCTGCGGATTGCGCGGGGAATAGCCTCTGTCGTCCGGCACCTTCACGCTCGGGGCATTATGCATGGTGATTTGTATGCGCATAATATTTTGATTGATGAGGAAGGAGAAAGCCTGCTAGGAGATTTTGGGGCTGCTTCTTTTTATGATGTGAATAGTGCCGTGGGTCAACGGTTAGAGCGACTGGAGGTGCGGGCTTTTGGCTGTTTGTTAGAAGATCTGTTGGATCGCTGTGCAGTCGATGAGGATGATTCAGCTTCGGTAGAGAAGGTAGATAGTTTACGAGAATTGCAGGCGGACTGTCTGAGCGCGAGGATAGAACATCGACCGCTGTTTCCCGATATTTGTCAGATTCTGGGAGGCTGTCTTGACCCAGATACCTAAAGATTTGCAGGACTGAGTATTGTTCATTGTCGGAGTTCAATAACCGTTCTCTTTGATAGGAGCCTGCAATTTTTTAGGGCTAGAAGACTATGACTGACGATAGCAGAACCTATGAGCAGATGGCGGCAGCGATCGCCTACATCCACGCTCACCATCTAGAACAGCCCGATTTAGACGCGATCGCCGCTCACGTCCACCTCAGCAAACACCACTTTCAGCGACTGTTCACCCAATGGGCAGGCGTCAGCCCGAAGCGCTTTTTGCAGTACGTAACCGTTGAATATGCGAAGGCCAATATTGACAAGACACGAAGCCTGATGGCGCTGACGCATGAGGTGGGTTTATCTAGCCCTGGGCGGCTGCACGATTTGTTTGTTTCTTTGGAAGCGATGTCTCCAGGAGAGTATAAAACGGGTGGGGCAGGAATGCGAATTTTCTATGGGATTCATCAAACGCCGTTTGGTCGCTGCTTGATTGCGAAGACGGCGCGGGGGATTTGTAACTTATTATTTTTTGAGCGATGTGGATGAAAGCCCTAAACACATTACTGAACGCTATTTACGAGCTGAGTGGCCGGAGGCTGATCTGATGTTTGATTTGGGTAAGACGAGGGAGGTGTGCGATCGCATCTTCACCCTAACGACCCAGACACTAACTGCCAAAAAAGAGCGTCCGCTGGCCATTCACGTTAAGGGAACAAACTTTCAAATTCAGGTATGGCGAGCGTTACTGCGCATCCCGTTTGGTGGCTATATCACCTACAAGGGATTGGCCGAGTCGATAGATCAGCCGACGGCCGCTCGAGCGGTAGGTACAGCGGTCGGTCGCAATCCGGTAGGATATTTGATTCCCTGTCATCGCGTGATTCGAGCTTCGGGCGAATTCGGCGGCTATCGCTGGGGCGCAGATAAGAAATGGGCGATTGCGGGCTGGGAAGCGGGTCAGTTGAATAAGGATAGAACATGAAACTTTCGGATGCGCTTGAGCTGTTGTTGTTATCGGCGCTGTGGGGTGGGTCTTTTTTGTTTATCCGGGTGGCGGCTCCGGTGCTGGGGCCGGTGTGGTTGATTGAGCTGCGGCTAGCTCTGACGGTGCTGCTGATGCTGCCGCTGGTGGTTAAATTAGGATTGTGGCGAGAGATTCGTCAGCACTGGCGTTCTATGCTGATTATGGGTGGATTGGGACTGGCGCTGCCTTTTACCTTAATTTCGTTTGCGTCTTTGTCTTTGCCTGCTGGCTTTACGTC
>QBMC01000151.1 GCA_003242035.1 Nodosilinea foveolarum
CCTGCATCGTGAGCATCATTTACAAAGGACGTGACTTCGCCCGTGAGCTGGGTGGTAATTTCAGCATTGCCGTCTCCGTTGCCGTCTACAGGTGTCTCTAGAGCATCGCGCAAGAGGAAGTTGTTCTTCCAGGGGCCAGCGCCTTCAGCGTATAGGTCGCTAATGACTTGTAGAATCTTCTCGGCGTCGAGATCCGCGTAAACTGTGTTTTCTGAAAGCGGCTGTTCGACAGCATCGAGAAAGTTTTGGCCATAAATAGCGGCCAGATCGTTACCTTGAGCAACGTTGTAGCGGATATCGTAAGGAAAGGAAAAAGGATCGGTGGGGTCAGCGGCGGCGGTTGTGTCGCCATAGAGCTGCACAATGGGAATATCGCCTAAGCCTTCTGAGTCCAGCCTAGCTTGAATTTCAATCAGGTTTTGGACTTCAAAAGACTGAATAAAAATTCGGCTGGGGTCGGTAAAGTCGTTGGCAATCAGCGCATCTACTAGGAGCTGGCTAGTGTCTTGATTGATAGGCGTACCGTCTAAGTAGGTTCCTTCTTTTGCTAAAAAAGTAGGATGCTTCGTTTCGGGGTAAATGCCAATTTTCTTGCCGGTCTCGGCTTCTTTGCGCTTAATTAGGTCAATCACTTCGGTGAAACTGGGCACTTCAAACTGGCCGTCGAACTCAGCATTTTCAGGCCGCACGTTCGGAATGCGTTCTTTGGCCTTGAGTGTTTTGAGTTCGGCGAGGGTAAAGTCTTCGACGAACCAGCCGGTCAGTTCCTTTCTATCAACGGTTTTAGTAGCTTTACGGTCGGCAAATTCGGGGCGATCGCTCACATCGGTCGTGCCTGAAATCTCATTCTCATGGCGAGCCACTAACACGCCATCTTTAGTCACCACCAAATCAGGTTCAATAAAGTCCGCACCTAGATCAATCGCTAGCTCATAAGCAGCCAGCGTGTGCTCGGGGCGGCTACCGCTAGCGCCTCGGTGTCCGATTACCAGCGGATCTTGGCCGTTGAGCGTCTTGAAGCTTGTGATGTTAGGTGTCGAAATGGGTGTGTCCACCAGCTTGCCAGTGCCGTCGAAGTGCAGCACGTAGGGGCCAAACTCTTCACCGATCCAAATGTCTCCTTTGCTATCAATCACAAAAGATTCAACATCAAAGTCAGAACCCGTTAAGTTCCGCTCAGCAGACCCCTCATGATGAATATCAAAGGGAATCAGGTTATCTGGGTCGCTAAGCTGCACAAAACCCTGCACGTCAACGCTGCCATCACCCCCTTCAGAGCCGGTAAAGCTAGGGTCAACCTGATAGATTCGTAGCAGGTAATCGGCGCTGTTGGCCTTAGAGCCAAAACCATTATCAGAGAGAAACCAGTAGGCAGAACCGCCGCCACCTGGCGCAAACTGTACGCCGCTAAAGCCCTGTACCGGTGGCCCTTCAAAAGGCCCAGTGCGACCGTTGCCAGCGATACCTTCCCCGGTCGCTGGCCCTTCGGCAAAGGTATCGGCAGGGAGGGAGGCGTAGCCCTCTAGCTCAGTGACATTTTGAGCAGCATCTGGAGCCTGAGCGAGTTGGCTGTCGGAATTTTCCATGTCGATAATGAACTCCTGAATTTTTGAGATGAGTACTTGCGAACAACAGACAGTCTGTGCTGAAATCTGCTGCTAAACACCCTGCTGAGGCAAAAGAGAATGGGTGCCCTAGCAGTGCTTTAGGTTATTACAGGGTTATTGATACTGTGCAAATATTAAGAGAAGACTATCGGCGTCTTAAATGGCTATAAAGGCGATATTCATTACGCTTGGAGCGGTTATCTAGCTTCACTATGGGCCGCTGTGTTTGCCGATGTGGGCGTAGCGCTACTGGCTATTCTTAGCGCAAGTCGAATGTCGCGTTCGGCTTAACCAAACCTTACGCCCGCTTTAGCAGCGTCTCAATCTCTATCGCTTATACGTCCAGGCAGATCGATTAGAAACAAGGATTCTAGATTTGCTATTTACCGCAGAGATGTTAACGGAAGTATTACGAGCCGCGCTAGCTATGAGCCTTTTGCTGTTGGCGGGTGATTGGGCCTCTACCTTTGTATACCACGTGCCCGAACATGCTTTTGGGCGGTTGCACTGCCGCATACATCATGAGAAAAAGCAGACTTTCCAGCATTATGCGGTGCTCTCTAGGCATCCTCTAGTGATGTTAGATGGGTTTTTAGGCGCACTGCCCTACCTTTTATTTGCGGTTGTTTTATGGCCAATTTCTCCAGCGGGCACCGTTGCTGGCCTGCTGTTTGGAGAGTTTCATGTAGTGTGGCGGCACACCACAAAAATGGGCTGGAGATCGCCTCAGTGGGTCAAAGCTCTCTGTCGTAAGCTTTGCGTAGTGACACCCGAAGAACATTGGGTGCATCACGAAAAAGGCGCGATCGCCTTCGGTGATATTTTCACCTTTTTTGACGAACCTGCCCAGCAGTGGCTTAAAACATTAGTTCAGCTCAAGAAACAGCTCAAGCGAGTTTCTAGACGAGTTTGAGCAGCCCAGGCTTAAGTTATCTGCTACGCTTCACAGCGCTCATTTGAAAATAAATTGACAGCGTAAAGCTTGTGTATAAAAACAGCTATAAAAAAAAGCCCAAGGATAAACGTTGTTGTTAATCCTTGGGCTAAAGCGTGAGTTTTTTACAGAACCATTAGATAGTTCGACAGCGCTTAAGCAAAGGCAAAGCTACTTTCAGTGAGTGCGGAGATAGCTACGTTGTTGAGAACGGCGATCGCCAAACCCCCAGCCGGTGACAAAATCCGCGTGTCCGCCCCACTCTGTACTAGCTGAACATCCGAGAAGCTAGAAACATCCGAAATGCCGCCAAAGCCAATCACATCCGTACCAGCCGTGAAGTCCGTGATAATGTTGCCAGCGATAGGAATGCCGCCGTAGGCAACCCAAAACTGATCGGCACCCGCGCCACCCGTGAGCGTGTTACCGCCCTCACCAGCGAATAAAATATCATCGCCAGCGCCACCAACGATGATATCATTAGCACCGCCTAAGATTAGGTCATCACCATCTCGGCCAAAAATGCGGTTGCCGCTCTTGCTCATCGTCGCATCAAAGAAGTCATCGCCATCGCCACCAAAATAAATCTGGCTCATCGTGTCAACTTCAACGATCGCGCCGCCAGCAGAGGCAAAGTTAAACTGAGGCACAATTGAAGCCGGAATAGGCTCTACGGGGCCGCCGCCACCGCCAATTATGCCGTCAATCACAGTATCTGCGCGGAAAGCTAAATTCTGAAGGCGAGTATCTTCTGCACGGGAAGTGTCTACTTGGTCAAAGGGGCTGTCTGCGCCAAAGGTTGCAGCTAGGTACTCGGCTAAAGCGTCCTGCTCAGAACCGTCTGGCGCAAAGGTTGCAGCGCCCGTGCGAGGAGCGTCGTCTGGCTGGGTAAGGTTAACCACATCGCGCATCGGGAACGTATAGCCATCGCCGCCTTCTGCCAGGAAGCCAAGCGTCACTAGACGGAAAGTGCGATCGCTATCCCCGACCAGTTCGCCATCTTGGGCAATCACATCCATGTCATTGCCGTCTTCATCTAGCACAACGAGAGACTGAACGCGATCACCCGCCGCCGCCGTCAAATCAAAGCTAAACTGAATGCCCGCCACCTGAGGGAATCGGCCCTCAGTCGTGGAATCATCAGGCGTGCTAGCCGCAACCCCATACTCAATAATCTCCAACAGTTCTGCGGCAGTGACCGTCAGTAGCGACAGCCCGTTGTTAAACCTGAGGCTGTTGCCAATATCGTTCTCAGAAATGCCACCCTCAGGTTTAACGCCGGGAATAGCCTCGGTAGTTAGAAGATCAGCCTCGCCAGTGCTGCCAGCAGGCACAAACACCCGGCCAATTTGGTCGCGAATGCCACCGCCGTTTTTGATGGAAATCGTGACCGTAGGGTCGGTTGCTTTGGCGATCGCCAAGTTAGCATCTGCCGTCAGATTACCTAGATTAGTCTCCTCAGTACGAATACTTTCTCGCCGTCCGTTGAGATAAACAGTGCTCACCCCAAAGACATTGCTTTCTTTAGCAACAATCACCTCATTTAAGGCATCCACAATGCCCTGTATTTCAGGATCGACCAAATCGCCCGCATTAAGCTCAGCCACGCCCTGATCGTCAGCAGCATAGGCACCGCTGACCGCAGCATCATAGCTTTCAGGAATAATGTTGCCGTTTGCATCAAATTCCACCACCAAGCGACCGATGTACTTGTAGTTGCCATCGGTATTAACAATCGCAATTGGCTTGCCGTCAGCATCTGTAGAAAAGATGGGATACTCGCCTTGTGTAGTGTCGCCATCGCGCAGACGGTCAGTTTCGTCTAGCAGGCGCGTATTGGAGCCGCCTGCTACGATCACGTCTACGTTACTTAAGCGAGTGGCGATCGCCTGCTCAATCGAAATCTGTTGAAAGTGAGAAATTAGAACAACCTTGTCCAAACCAGGGTTAGCCGCCAGCAGCTCATCAACATCCGTTTGAATTTCAGCGGCCAGGGCATCTAATTGCTCAGGCGTAGGATCGCCTGCAAAAGTCTGCGGCTCAACCGCTACGTCGCCAGGGATAGAAAGTGTTGGCAGCGTTGGGGTAGTGGCACCGACCACGCCGACCGACTGCCCGTTCACGTCGATCACCGTTGTTGCTGCAATGCTGTTGTCCACTGGGGCTTGGTCGTCGGGCACCACCAAACCTGCCAGCACAGAGGCGCTAAAGTCGAGGTTGCTGCTGAGGTAGGGGAACTGCGCGCCGATAAAAGACTCATCCACATCGGGCGTAGCGGGATCGTCTTCGGCCCCACCGATGAGATCGAGTATTCGGTCGGGGCCAAGGTCAAACTCATGGTTGCCAAAGGCGATCGCCTGCAAGCCCAGCTCGTTTTGAATGAGAATGTCGGCTCGACCTGCGCCGCCAAAAGCATCTTCACTAGCAGAGAAAAATACGCCAGGGATGTAAGCATCACCCGAAGAGAGCACCAGCGTATTTTCGTAGTCGTCTCTTAGCGCGTTAAGCACCGCAGAAGCACGAGGGGCGTCTTGCAGCGCAGGAATGCCCGCTTCTTGATCCGACAGGTGCAGTAGCTGTAGCTGAAAGTTTTCCATCGTGGGGGCTTCTCCTAAGTTGAGTCGGGTGAGAACGGGGTCGTGATCGCTGGCAAGCTGAGGTATTTCAGCCCGTTCGGTATTGACGTGAACAATGTCAATGTCAGCCCTAGCCGCTAAGGCATCGCTGACCAAAATATGATCTAGCTCCTGAGAATTTCCCTGAAAGATAAAGCTGTAGCGCTCGTCTTCAGGAATGTTGTTGATTAAGTTAGTGAGCACGGGCGAGCCACCGGTCTCAATCGCCTGCCCGCCGCTAGTGCTAACAGTTGTGCCCTCAAGAATTTGTAAGGGTGAGACAAACTCAAACTCGTTGAGATCGCCTAGAACAACAACATTGGCGTCGGCATCGTTAGTAAGAACGCCATCAACAAAGTTGTTGACCGCTTGAGCCTGCTCGCGGCGCTCGTCTAATGAGCCGTTGACGCTAGGATCTTCTTGGCGAGCAACAAAGTCTTGCGAGGTGCCTAGAATAGGAGCGCTGCCGCCTTTAGAAGAAAAGTGATTGTTGACGACGGTAACGTTTTCACCGTTGAAGGCAAAGGTGGCCACTAGCGGCAGGCGAGCACCCTCAAACGGACTACCCGCAATCTGATCACCGATGGTTTTGGCTTCGCCGACTGACGTGACGCGCTCGGGGTTGTATAAAAAGGCCGTGCGAATGTTGCCACCGGGCTGACCGCCGCTCGTATTGTTGCCAATAAAAGTATTGTCGATGAACTGGTAAGTCGGGCCACCAGCCTGGGCGATCGCCTCCACCAATGCCTGAAGGGTCGCGTCAGCCGCAATCGTGCCATCGTCAGCCGAACCGCTGTTGTCCTGAATTTCTTGTAGGCCCACAATATCGGGTGTGCCTAGATTGTTGATGATTTGCTGCGCGATCGCCTCAAAGCGCCCATCGGCAACATCGGTGTCGCCATCACCGTCGTTAATGTCTAAATTAAGCACATTGTAGCTAGCGATTGTGAGCTGATCGTCGCCGTTAGTGAGCGCCGTAGTTTCTGGCGTCAGCGTAGAGTCCGCAACGACCGTAAAAGCCTCCGTGGGGAGAATTTCAAAGTTACCAAAACCGTAGCTCACCACGCCGGTAACGTTGCCTAGCAAAGCACCTACATCTACTGTGGGCAAGCTGAAGCCGGGTAAAACGCCTGTGTCCTGATTGATTTGGATACGCTCAGGGTTGAGGTCATCGGGGCTAATGTTGAGGGTTTGGCGATCGCTCAGGCCACTGGCATTTGCGCCTTGGTTTGCCACCGCAAAAATCTCGCCAAAGCGATTAGTGCCATTCACCACCAGCAAATCTTCAGCCGTCACCCGCATCGCTTCTAGCGACTCAAAGAAATCAATGCCATCAGTCGCCGGTTCAAAAGCACCAAAGGCATCGTCATCAATGTTTTCAGCAGGCGGAACCCGGCCACCTGAGCCAATAATCGTAGCCACCGGTAGCGCATTACCCGTAGAAAGCGTCGTGATCACCGGATTGCCGCTGATTTGAGTGGTCGAAAGGTTGCCCGTGCTCGCACCACCGGGCGTAAACTCAGAAACCATGCCCGCCACTTGCAGCTCATCGCCTACGGTCACACTAGGCACATCGCTCGTAAACACAAACAGCGCATCGGAAGTTGCCAGGTTGCCATCACCCACCGCATCTTGTAAATAAAAGCCGTTGGTATCAACCGCTGTCACAATTCCACTCGTTACCACGGCCATATCGACCAAGGCAGAAACCTGACCTGCGCCCTGAATAGCATAAATAGACGTCAGCTCTGGGCCATTAATGGGGCCACCGCTAACATCAGGAGAATAGAGAGCAATCGTGTTGGAGACTTCGTTGGCTACTGCTAGCAAAGGCTGACCATTAGGGCTGTTTTCAGCCGAAATAAACGTTAACCCTTCGGGCGCAATGTCTTCATCGCTGCGGAAATACTGAACAAACTCTGGCTGGCGCGGATCGGCCAAATCGTAAACCAATACGCCGCCACCCGCGCGCTCTAGGCTCACAAATGCATAAAGCTTGCCGTCAATCACACCGGTCGTCACCGTCTCAGGCTCCGGGCCTTTGTTGTCAGAGCGAGCGTCTACCTCTGCTGGATCGCCATCGTTAGCGTTGAACAGCTCGGGCGTAAGTTCAGCAGTGATGCGCTCAATTTGATCGCCGCTGTCAAAAACAATATTGCCATTGCTGTCTAAGACTGAAAAAGACCGCCCGCCGTAAGAGACTAGCCGGTCTATATCGCCATCGCCGTCAGTGTCTCCATCAATAGAAGAGAGCGTCAGTCGGCCTAGCGCCTCATCTTCTAGCAAGCCATCCGCTAATAACTGTTGCTCAAAGGCCGGATCTAACGACAGGCCGCTGCGCCCAAAGGAAGTCACATCAGCTAAGTCTTTTAGACGAATGGCATCGCCGCGAGGGTCGGCGTCAGCATCGCCGCGATCATCGCCTTCGTTGGCAATTAGATAAAAGGTTTCGCCGTTGGATTCGAAAGACGCGATCGCATCCGGCATATACAAGCCAAACACTGGCTGAGGCTGAATATTAATCGCATCGTCTTTATCACTGGCGTCTAACCCGCTGAGGCTATAGTCTTTTAGGCCCAGTGGCTGAATGGCTTCTACCGTCGCGCTGGCAACGTCAACGATGGCGATCGCATTGTTCTCTTGCAGCGTCACAAAAGCCTTAGTGCCATCGGGAGAAACCGCAATGTATTCAGGCTCTACGTCTTGAGCGGTGGTGGCATCGGGAAAAATTCTCACCCCATCGCCGCGCAAATCCGCTTCTTGGCCGTTAAAGCGGCTGAAGTCGGCGGTTGCTACGTTGCTTTGGCCAAGCGTGCTAAAGTCGCCTGACACATCAATGATACTTACCGAGCCTTCCGGGTCAGTGACGGTTACAGCGCCATCATCAGCAACTTCAACTACCGCCTCGCCTTCGTTGGCGACCAGCACTTTGCTACCATCGGGGCTAAAGGTGAGCATGTCGGGCAGTGCGCCCACGGTAAAGGTTTTAACCGCGTCTAAAATATTGCCACCGGCTGCGTTAATTTCAGTCACTGCGGTCAAATCGATTAGCGCGACTATGCCTGGATCGGTGATGGGGTCGGCGGCGATCGCTACAGCCAACAGATTATTCTTATAGGCAATACTGTTGGCCCCATTAATTGGTACGCCAAACTGAGCAATATCCAGCGAAAACACTTCTTGCGGTGAGGTTGGATCGCTCAGTTCAATAATCTGGATTGTTGTTCCACCGGACACTACATAAAGTAGCTGCCTGTCGCTGTCGTAGGCCGTAATTTCAGCGCCAATTTCACTGGCAAAGCTGCCAATTTTAGTAAAAGAAGGGGTCATAACAAAAAGTTGAGAGAAATATTAGTACTGAAAATTAATGAGTACCCAGCTAATACGAACCGGTATAAACACACGCCTGAAGATGTTTTTATCAGACTTTCTCCGTTTATAGGTAAAGGGGAGGTTATGGTTGGATTATCATCAAACACGCTCAAAGACGCACTACCCCCCATTAGGATTACTCGTCCAGAGCACCATCAGCGAAGATCCCTGAAAACTCACTAAGCTGAAAAAGGCAAACGTTTCGCCCGTTGTATTTTCCAATGCATACAATGGTTCGCTACCATAATTCGACACCTGACTAAAGACAATTCCTGTATTGGCGTAGCCTGCTTTAATCTTTTTCAGTACGTCTTTAGCTTGGCTATCGATGACTCTAGCAGAAGCCGCTCCCGGCGGAAGTGCATCCGCATCGCCTACCCCTACCGGATTGCGAAAGTCTGTTGCGATCGCCGTGGGGCCTAAAAAGTACTCGGCGTTGCCCTTTGAAAACGCGCTAGCCAGCGGCAATCCTAGTCCGCTCAAATCGTTCAGGCCCATTTCCCCGATTGAGTCAAGTTCTTGAATAAAAATCCCACGATCCTGGGTTGGATTATATGCAGGCTGTTGAGGGGGTATTGGCATTTGCGGAGTTTGAAGAGGCGCAGGCGTATTGACTAGCGGCTGGCTGATAGGCGTAGCCGGTGCCGCTGTCGGAGCGGGTGTAGGAGCAGGGGCGGGTGTAGGAATAGGGGCAGTCGTAGGTAGAAGCTGCGGCTCAGCGGGCGGTGTTGCTGGTGGGGGTGCCGCTTCTGGCTCAGCGGGCGGTGTAGAAGTCGCAATCTCGGATAGGTTCAAAAGATCGACTGGCATAGCGCTTTCTTCTTCGACAACTTCTTCCGCAATCGGAGAAGGTTCTGGCGAGAAGGAAGCTGTCAAGAACAATGCATGAAGCCCCAGCGCGACCCAGGTAAGGGGATGAGACAGTATTTTTTTCGGGCTGATGGGGCGAGCGATCGCGCCGCTATAAACCAGAAAAAGCAGCCCAGCCAAAAGTATCGTCAAACTGACACAGACTTTAACCAGCAGCGGCAGTCTGCTGAAGTTGAGCGGCGTCAAAATCAGCGCAGCATGAACGCCGAGCGCAGCCAGAGTAAGCGGATGATAGAAGACTTTCTTAAGCGTCCGATGAGATGAGGCGTCGTTATGAGATGAAATCATGAGCGTAAAAGTAAATTCCAAAGCTCAGCAGATTGTCGGAACCAGCGGGTCGCTAGAAAAAGGTTGGCAAACTCAATCGGTCGCCCCAGAGAAATTGGCGAACTAGAGCAGCAATTGGCCAAAAACAACTGGGCTAAAGACAATAGACAAGTTGTTAAGAGGACTCATAAATAGGAGGAAAACCTCGGGACTTCAGCACCTGCCCAGCAGCAAAGAGTCCCGAGGAAAAGGGGTTCGATGCACTACCAGTCAAGAGCACACTGAGGGCACTTCGACCGACAGAATTAAGCACTCAATCTAAAGAGCATTCAAAGACTCAGCGTACTCAGCTTCGGTGTAAGGAACATAGTTCACTTCAGGCACAATCGTAGGTGCGTTAGTGAGATAGAACTCAACGAAAGACTTCACCTCGGGGCGGCTAGCGAGCGCATTCGTATCTACATAGATAAAGATAGGGCGGGCCAGAGGATACTCTTTAATCGTCTCAGGAGAAGGCAGAATTGCATCGCCTGCTTCGTTGTAAATGCCCAGAGCCTTCAGTTTATCTGTATTCTCCAGGTAGTAAGACATGCCAAAATAGCCCATTGCATTCGGGTCGCGCGCAACGCCCAAAACCAGCACGTTATCGTCTTCACTAGCCGTGTAGTCGCCACGGCTAGCCCCTTCTTCACCATTCACTTCATCCGTGAAATAGTCGAACGTACCCGAGTCAGTACCGGGGCCAAACAGGTTCAGCTTTTGAGCAGGATACTCCGCACTCACCTGATTCCAGCTCGTCACTGTCCCTTCAGACTCAGGTGCCCAAATCTTGTTCAACTCTTCAAGAGACAAATTAGTTGCCCAAGTGTTTTCAGGATTTACAACAACTGTAATCGCGTCGTAAGCAACCGGAATTTCTACATAATTAATGCCGTTAGCCGCGCAAAGCTCTTTCTCAGAGTCTTTAATCGGACGAGATGCATCAGAGATGACCGTTTCGCCTGCGCAAAACTTCTCAAAGCCACCGCCAGTACCCGAAACGCCGACGATGACGTTCACATTATTACCCGCAGATATAAACTCTTCAGCCATCGCTTCAGTGATAGGAAAAACAGTACTAGAACCATCAATCTCAATTGTGCTCTGAGCTGTAGCTACAGAAGCTACGCCCACAGTTGTAGCTAAAGCCGCTGCTGCACCCACACCCCTAAAGACATTGGACCTGATGGACTTAAACCCAAACAACTTTTTATCGCTCGTTAGCATCAAAAAAAACTCCAAAACTCAAAACTACGGCCAATGAATAAATTAGACGACCCAGTTTAAGAGAACAAAGTTATTTGATTATACGGACGTTAATACCGGGTTAAGATGCGGCAAATCAGGACAAAAACCGAGCGCGAAAAAAGTTTAGGAAACGTCGTAAACTCGTTGAGTAGTACAAACGTTTTCATAAAGACTTCAGGCTAAATACCGGCACTGACTGGGGGCGCGATCGCACTGAAGACGCCTCAGTGGGACAGATCTTAAGCGCCTACGCTATCAGTGAATCGACAGGTAGCTTGCTGCGCAGCTTGAGATATTTTTGCTGGTAGGGTTGCCACTGCTGCCATA
>QBMC01000152.1 GCA_003242035.1 Nodosilinea foveolarum
ATTGCCAGTGTAAACAGCGCTAGACACAAAGCGAGATGATGGCGTTTACCTAAACTATGGCGCGGGTCAGGAATCTCTGAGAAGGCGGCTAGAAGCTCTATCTGTTCACCCGCCGATACGGACTCAACTCTATAAGTAACGGCCGATACGGTTTCTGTGGATAATCCCATATGAAGTCCAAAGTAGAACTAGCAGCTTTACTTTAGCTCACTTCGTTGAAAATGAAATAGCCCTGTACGAAGTAATGAGCAATAAAGTTCAGCAACCCGGGCTGATTAACGATTTCTGCAAATTCCTTCAACGGCACAAAAATAGGCACTAGGTCTGGCAAAAACGATTTTCGATTACACAAAGTTGCCAACCGCTTCATAAAGGTCGTTTTGCCTGCTCCGGGTCGGCCTAGAATCATAAGCTGTTTTTTAGCCGCTACCGTTTTTAGTCCATCCACTCTTTGCTCGCGCACATTTCCAAGAAAGGCCCGTTCAAATTCTTCCGGGCTGCAACCCTGCATTAAATCGACGATCTCCCGTCGAGTTTTCCCGGCGACCTTTTCCAATATGTTCACATCAGTGTAAATCGCCCCTAATTCAATCGGCTGAGTCATATCTAGCACTCTCATCTGACCACATCGCTGTTCAATATCTTTGTAGCCGCGTTTGCGAGCTTGCCTCACTAATGCCTCAAGTTCAGGAAGATTTGTTGACAAAGATAAGTCGTCTGCGTTTTCCGATGGCTTTAGTCCAGCAATCTCCTCCCAGTCCAAATCCAGTACGGCGCAGATTGATCGAAAGCTATCTAGACCAATTCCCTTACCGGCAAAAAACTTTTGTACTGTACTTCGAGATACTTCTGCTTGGTCGGCTACTGCTTTCTTACTGGTGAATTTCCGAAACTTCTCTTCTGCCTTGACGAGTCCATTCGGTGTTGCGCGCTCTGCCATTTATCATTTGCCATCAAATTTGAGCTGATTGTAACCACTTACCCAAAAGTTACACAACTCATATACATAACTTACTCAGCCTGAAACCATTGGCTACACAGCGATACAGGATATTAAAACTAGGATTAATGAGTCGTTTCTAATTCCGCTTTTACAGCTATGCTTCATTTACTTCCGCCTACTCAATCCGAAAACCTGATTCTGCATGAGCGTATCCGCCAAGCGCGCTGGGGCTTTAATCTCTCCGTAGGATTCGTCAGCCTCAGCGCCACAGCTACCCTTGCCGGTGTTATTCTTTTGCTCTCTGGAAATTTGACTCAGGGCGGTTACGCCACGCTTGGAGGGCTTACCTCTACTGCCGTCGGTCATCGCTGTATGCAGCTCTCCCGCGAAGCTAATGACCGCCTCGACTGTATCACCTATGATTTCTCTAAAGCTTCACCACTGAAACCCAATGATGATTAGTCCTTTTCTATATTTAGCGGTAGGAGATAGTTTGTATGAGTAGAAGAGACGTATTTCATGAGTCTGTTAGACGGGGACTCGAAAAAGAGCAGTGGTCTATCTCTAGCGATCCTTTGAGACTGGAGTGGGAAGATTTCAAAGTGAAAATTGATATCGCTGCTGAGCGACTTATTGCGGCTGAAAGAGAAGAGGAAAAAATTGCCGTCGAGGTGAAGAGCTTTATTAGCGCATCTCCCGTCAGCGACTTCCATGTTGCACTAGGGCAGTTCTTAAACTATAGGCTGATGCTAGAAGTTAAAGAGCCAGATCGGAAGCTTTACCTAGCTGTTCCTTTAGAGACATACGAAACTTTCTTTCAAGGCGAGTTCATGCAAGTCACTACAGAACGGCATAAATTGAGGATACTTGTTTATGAACCAATGCTGGAGGAAATTGTTCGATGGATAGACTAGAGAGCTACCGCAAGGCCATTCAGATACTGCTAGAGCAGCATAGTGGCCCTGAAGATCCTACCGAAGACATTGAAGATCAGCTTTTCTTTGATACTGCTCGCGATCATTATCAGCTAATGCGTGTCGGTTGGAATCATCTAAAACGCACTTATCACACGGTTCTTCACTTCGATATCAAAGATGGTAAGGTTTGGCTTCAGCAAAATACAACCGATAGCGATGTTGGCCAAGAACTCATTGATCTGGGCGTTCCGAAAGAGGATATCGTTTTGGGGTTACATCCTGCATACAAAAGACCTTATACCGGCTACGGCGTTGCTTAGTTAATCGGTTTTACGATTGTGCTATCCGTAAAATTCGCAAGTGATGTTACGAGCTAGCCTTTCTGCTGAGTCTTTCCGTAATAATGTGCAGGTTGCTTTTATTTCTCAGTGCCTCCATGACCGATTCTTCAGTCCGCAATGCTCAAAAGCTCTATGAGGGCAAGGCTAAAATCATCTACGCGACAGATGATCCAGAGATTTTAGTCACCTACTTCAAGGACGATGCAACGGCCTTTAATGCGCAAAAGAAAGGACAGATTGCCAATAAAGGCGCGATTAATTGCAAAGTCACGACTCATTTATACGGTCTGCTGACGGAGAAAGGGGTTGAGACGCACCTGATTGAGACCACCTCTGATCGCGAAATGCGCGTAAAGCGAGTCGATATCGTGCCACTAGAAGTAGTGGTGCGCAATATTGCGGCGGGCAGCTTATGCAAACAAACTGGGATTGCCTTAGGGACGAGGCTAGAAGAGTCTTTGGTGGAGTTTTACTATAAAAATGATGACCTGGGTGACCCGCTTTTGACGCGCGATCGCATTGCTGCCATGAAGCTCACTTCACCAGATATGCTCGATCAGCTTACCGAAAAAGCACAAACCGTAAATGCCGTACTCACCGAGTTCTTTGCTCGCTGTGGGATTACGCTAGTAGACTTCAAACTGGAATTTGGTACAGATAAAGACGGAACGCTTTTGCTCGCCGATGAGATTAGCCCGGATACTTGCCGGTTGTGGAACGCGGCTGAGCCGGACGAGAAAAAGCGGGTGATGGATAAAGATCGATTCCGTCAAGATTTAGGCGATGTGGCAGCAGGCTATCAGGCTGTACTTGACCGGATTTTGTCGCAGATGAGCTGAAAGCCTAAATTCGATCCTATTTTTAGCCGCTATTTCAGTATATTTTTATACCGGTGCTGAACGTGCAGGCTGCGATTCTGGCACAGTGAATTTTTAGTTCGGGCTGGACGGTGCGGTAAGATCTGTCGGAATTGGATCATAGATAGCTGTCTTCGGACGGCTGTGCGTTTGTTTGAAGACGGCTGGGCGCGAGTGGCGTTTGGGGGGCTTCGAAGCGCGGTGAGGAGTGAATTTATAAAAGGATTAAGTGGTTATGCGTGTTTCTCCGGCTCTTTTGGCCTGCTGTAGTTTAGTTGCGACGGCGACGCCACTCCTTTGGAGTATCGCAGGTTTGCCAGGACAAGCCGCTGAGTCTGCTGAGACGGTTGCGCGTTCGTCCAACGCCAGCTTGTCTGAAGCTAGTCTAGACCAGCTTTTAGACTCCGTGGCACAACCGGCTGCACCCCAGCTATTAGCGCAGGCCAACCCCGCGCCGCTAGATCCTGGTAATCCGGTACTGCCTGAGCCACCGGCTGAGCCAGACCCCACACCAGATATTGAAATTCCTGTTGGGTCACCCGCCGATAGTGGCGTGGATGTGCTGAATGAAGATGGCTTAGATGCGCAACCCGGCAGCATTGACATTCAAATAGATGACGAGCTGTTAGATGAAGGCGACATAGATATAGAGGTAAACCCTGAAGGGGCCGATGCCGATGCGCCGCCTGTGCCTTCTGCGCCTACGAATGCGCCGCCTCGCCCTAATGCGACCCCCGGCGCTGAGTCGGACGCGGCGGACGCTGAGGACGAAACCAGAGTGCTGGTGTCTGAGGTGGCCGTGGTCTCGACGGGCGCTGAGCTACCCCCCAATTTAGTCGATGAAGTTTACCGGGCAGTTAGCACTGTGCCTGGGAGAACCACGACCCGCACCCAGCTACAAGAAGACATTAACAGCGTCTTTCGGACGGGTTATTTCGCTAATGTCAGGGCCAATCCAGAAGACACTGCGCTAGGCGTGAAGGTAACCTTTTTTGTGGAGCCTAACCCGGTACTCACCAATGTAGATGTGCGCAATACAAAAGTGCTGCCCGAAGAGGTTGTCACTGATATCTTTAGCGACCAGTACGGCGAGATTCTGAACCTGCGAGACTTTCAGAACTCGGTGCTAGACCTGAACGATTGGTATCAGGAAAACGGCTATGTGCTGGCCCAAGTTACGGCTGCGCCGCAGATTGGAGCAGATGGTACGGTGACGCTGATTGTAGCTGAGGGAGAGATTGAGTCGATTGACGTGCGCTATATCGACACGGAGGGCGAAACGACTAATGAAGATGGCGAACCCATTCGCGGTAAAACCCAGTCTTATATTGTGACGCGCGAGTTTGAAACTGAACCAGGTGATGTTTTCCAGGAAAGCGCCATTCAACAAGATATCGCCAACGTGTTTGGCTTGGGCATTTTTGACGATATTCGGCTATCGCTCGATCCGGGCGATGAAGACCCGCGCAAGGTGAAGCTGGTGGTGAACATCGCTGAGCGGCAAACGGGTTCTATAGGTGCGTCTTTAGGCTTTAACCTGCGAGGCGATCTGTTTGGTCAGCTTAGCTATAACCAGGACAACTTTCGGGGCCGAAACCAGAAGCTACGAGCCGAAGGTAGAGTGAGTTTGGATGGTGATGTCCTCTTCGACTTGGGCTTCACCGATCCCTGGATTAAAGGCGATCCGTACCGTACGTCTTACACGGCTAGTCTGTTCAACCGGCGAGCAACTTCGCTCATTTTTGACGATGGGCCAAATGGCGATGAGGACAGAGTTCGCCTGCCTAGAGATAGCAACGTCTCCTTGCCGAGTGGCCCAGATAACAATGGTGATATTCCTAGACTCAACCGTTTGGGGACGGGGATTAGCTTTAGCCGTCCTTTAGATGACGGTCTGTCGCTGTCTTTGGGTGTGCAGTACGAGCGTGTGGCGGTGCTTGATAGCGACGGTGATGTGACCCCGCGCGATCGCCTGGGCAACCTGCTCACAGCTAGCGACAGCGGGCGAGATGACTTGCTAGCCGTTCAGTTTAGCGGCGTATTAGATCGACGAAATAACCCCATTACGCCGACGAGCGGTAACCTGATTCGTCTGGGGACAGAGCAGACGATTCCGGTAGGTAATGGCAGCATTCTTTATAACAAGCTGCGGGCTAGCTACAGCCAGTATGTGCCGATAAACTTGTTCAACTCGGACAAGGGTAACGAGACTATTGCCTTTAACCTTCAAGGCGGCACCATTTTGGGCGATTTGCCACCTTATGAGGCGTTTCCGTTGGGCGGTGGTAACTCGGTGCGTGGTTACGAAGAAGGGGCCGTGGGTGCCGGTCGCTCGTTTGTGTTAGGGACAGCAGAATACCGTTTTCCGCTCTTTAGCGAATTCCTCAGCGGGGCGCTGTTTATGGACTATGGTTCGGATTTGGGAACGGGTGACAATGTTCCTGGCAATCCGGCAGGAGTGCGTGGTAAGCCTGGTAGTGGCTTCGGCTATGGCGCGGGCGTGCGGGTGCGGACGCCTTTGGGCGCGCTGCGTTTGGACTATGGCCTGAGCGAGGAAGGATCGCGCTTCCACTTTGGGTTTGGTGAGCGATTCTAGAGGAGAGGGTTTAATGGTTGGCGCGACTCAAAATAAGGCTGAAACAACCTCCAGTAGCGAGTCGTCTTTGGCTCCGGCTAGCCGACAAAAAACGCTGGCTAGCGAGGTGAGGGTATCGGGCGTAGGTTTGCATTTGGGCCAGCAGACGACGGTTCGCTTACTGCCTGCTAGCGTGGGTGAGGGTCGCTATTTTGTTCGAACTGATCTAGCGAGTGACGCTGGAGGATCGGGTGCTGGGGAGTCGGTTCGAATTGAGGCAACGGTGTCTCGGGTGGTGGCGACTCAGCTTTCGACGGAGCTGGGCGTGGGTGAGGCGCAGGTGCGGACGGTGGAGCATTTGCTCTCGGCGCTGCTGGCGCTGGGATTGGATAATGTGCGCATTGAGATGGATGGGCCAGAGCTGCCGCTGCTGGATGGCTCTGCTTTGGGTTGGTTGACGGCGATTGACCCGGCGGGCGAGACCGCTAACTGGCGATCGCAGTCTGCATCTAAACGGCACAGACAGGCGGTAAGTGAGCTAATTTCGGTCAGCGCTGGCGATGCCTGGGTGACGGCTTATCCGAGTGAGGCGCTGCGTTTTAGCTACGGTATTGATTTTGAGCTGGCGGCAATTGGCAATCAGTGGCATAGCTGGTCGCCGAGACCAGAGACATTGGCGGCGGACTTTGCGCGGGAGGTGGCTCCGGCGCGGACGTTTGGGCTAGCGACTCATATTGATTATTTGCGATCGCAAGGCTTAATTAAAGGCGGCAGCTTAGAAAATGCGCTGGTTTGCGGACAAGACGGCTGGCTAAACCCGCCGCTGCGGTTTGAAAATGAACCGGCTCGACACAAACTGTTGGATTTGATCGGCGATTTGAGTTTGCTAGGCGATATTCCTCAGGCGCACTATGTAGCCTACAAAGCTAGCCATGCGCTGCACGTAGCGTTAGCCAAGCGGTTGGTAAATGATTGCTTATATACCGATTCGGCGTTACTGGGCGCTTAGGAATTGCGCCTGGGAATAGCGCTAGTAACCGTCTAATGGCAAAATCGTGAAGGGCTTTAGACAAAACCTACTTGCTCTATGCCCTTTACCGCTGATTTTGAACCTAACTTGCTATGCCGACTAGTGCGCCCGCTGCCAACGCTGATACTGCTCCTGAAGATACGTCTGCCGCTGCCAACGGCCAAACGCCGGAAGACAAAACGCCGGAAGACAAAACGCCCGAGAGCAAGACCTACAGCCTAGAAGAAATTCAGAAATTGCTGCCTCACCGATATCCGTTTGCGCTGATAGATCGCATTATCGACTATGTGCCGGGTGAGCGGGCAACCGGTCTAAAGAACGTGACGATTAATGAGCCACATTTTCAAGGGCATTTTCCGGGCAAGCCCCTGATGCCAGGTGTACTAATCGTAGAGGCGATGGCGCAAGTAGGCGGTATTGTCCTAAGCCAGATGCCCAGCGTGGATGGTTTGTGCGTATTTGCGGGAATTGACAAGGTGAAGTTTCGTCGGCCAGTGATACCGGGCGATCAGCTATTGATTACGACCGAGCTGATTACGGTGAAGCAGGGGCGCTTTGGCAAAATGAAGTCGCGAGCTGAGGTGGACGGGCAGTTAGCTTGCGAAGGGACGCTGATGTTTTCTGTGGTGAATTTTTAGCGCCCCCCGCGACAAACTGGGTATAGACCGACTGTTAAATTGGCCGAAGCGCACTATCTCACTGACCGGGATTATTGCATTGTGGTAACTAGATTATTTATGTGCACTACTCAGGCGGCGGCTCTGCTGGAGGTATGGCTTTGACGACTACTCTCATTCATCCAAGCGCTGTTGTTCATGCTGGCGCACAAATTCACTCTAGCGCGAGCATTGGCCCCTATGCGGTAATTGGCGAAAGGGTGACGATTGGTGCGGATACTAGCGTGGGCGCTCATGCGGTGATTGATGGCTATACCCGAATTGGCGATCGCAATCGAATCTTTCCCCATGCGTCTATTGGCCTAGAACCGCAAGATTTAAAGTACGACGGCTCGATGAGCCTAGTAGAAATTGGCGACGACAATGCCATTCGCGAATGTGTGACGATTAATCGACCGACGCGTACGGGTGAGGTGACCCGGCTCGGAAGCCATAATTTGCTGATGGCCTATGCCCATGTCGCCCACAACTGCGATCTGGGCGATCGGGTGATTATTGCGAACTCGGTGGCGTTAGCGGGCCACGTTACGGTAGAGTCTCATGCTCGCATTAGCGGCTTAGTGGGCGTGCATCAGTTTGTGCACATTGGCCGCTACGCGATGGTGGGCGGCATGAGCCGGATTGAGCGCGATGTGCCGCCTTACATGATGGTGGAGGGTAATCCGTCGCGGGTGAGAAGTTTGAATCAGGTTTTGCTGCGGCGCTCTGGCATCTCGGAAGAGTCTGAGGGGCGAACTTATAAAGAGCTGCGCGAGGCTTTTCGGCTGTTGTACCGGTCGAACTTGACCTTTCAATCGGCGCTAGCTGAGATCGAAGGGATGACCGAGAATGTGCACGTGCGGCATTTGTATGAGTTTTTGCGGGTCTCTACGGAGACGAAAGGTCGGCGGGGGCCGGTGCCGGGGAGACGGAAGTGATCAGGGTTTTTATTCATACGGGGGAGGTCTCGGGCGATTTGCAGGGCGGATTGCTAACGGAGGCGCTGTACCGGCAGGCGCAGCAGCGGGGTATTCAGCTAGAGGTTGTGGGTATTGGCGGTACTCGGATGCAGGCGGCTGGGGCTGAGATTCTGACTGATACGGTGCGGCTGAGTGCGATTGGTTTGCTGGAGGCGGTGCCTTATTATTGGCAGGGGCTTCAGTTGCAGAAGCAGGTGAACGAGTATTTGCTGGAGAATCCGCCCGATTTGATGGTGTTGCTGGACTACATGGGGCCGAATATTGCGGTGGGCAAGTTTGTAAGGCAAACCCTGCCGCAGGTGCCGATTGTGTATTACATTGCGCCGCAGCAGTGGGTGTTTTCAACTAGGCGCAATACGCAAAATGTGCTGGATGTGAGCGATAAGCTGCTGGCAATTTTTCCAGAGGAAGCGACTTATTACGAGCGGGCGGGGGCGAATACTCGCTGGGTTGGGCATCCGCTGGTGGATATTTTTGCGGAGCCGATGACGCAGGCTGTGGCTCGGCAGGAATTGGGGATGCCTGAGGCAGGGAAGGTGGTGACGCTGTTGCCAGCTTCGCGCCAGCAGGAGCTGGTTTATATTATGCCAGCAATGTTTGAGGCGGCGGCTAGGATTCAGGCTGAGCTGCCGGGGACGAAGTTTTTGATTCCGGTTTCGCTGCCAGATTTTAAGGAAGAGGTGGCTGAGGCGGCGGAGACCTATGGGCTGAATGCTCGGCTAGTGGATAAGGCGGATGGTCGGCGGGCGATCGCCGCTGCCGATTTGGTCTTAAATAAGTCAGGAACGGTGAATCTGGAAGTAGCGCTGATGCGGGTGCCGCAGGTGGTGGTGTACCGGCTGAGTAACCTGACGGCGTTTGTTGCTAAATATATTGTGCGATTTACGGGTAAGTACGTTTCGCCAGTGAACCTGATGGAGAATAAGCCGATTGTGCCGGAGCTGTTGCAGTGGGACGCGACGCCAGAAAAAATCAGCGCGGCGGGATTAGCGCTGCTGACGGATGAGGCGAAGCGGACGACAATGATTGACGCCTATGAAGGGATGCGACGCGCGATGGGTGAAGTGGGGGTGGGCAATCGCGCCGCGAATGAAATTTTGGATATGCTGCCTTGATTTTCGAGCGGATTCAACGATTCGCTGAGCGTATGGCTATAAAATCAGCCGACAAAGTGGAAAAAGGGTGATGGGGGCTATCCCTCTATGCTCTACACTAAGGCTGAAAATAACCGCATGTAGCGAAGTGCGGATGCATTCGTATTGAGTGGGTCAAGTTGTTTGCGGTTGTATAGCGCTTTGCGCCGATATGACTGTTTTAAGCGGCTTGGGCGAGGCTATAGATGTGGGTTAAAGAAGACCAAAAGTATTTTTGGGTGTGTCTAGGAGGAAGACAGTGAATATTACAGACATATTTGACAACGCGGGGCCGACCAAGTGGCCGCTAGTCATTTTATCAATTTTGGCCCTGGGCATTATATTGGAGCGGATTTGGTTCTGGTCTAAGGTTTTGACGCGCGAACGAGAAGTGTCTGGCCGCGTACTAGAAGCCGCCCGACGAGAATGGCTAGCGGCTTCGGCCCTGGCGCAAAGATCGGCGCAGCTACCGATGGGTCGTTTTTTATTCTCGGCGCTGAAGCTAAAGGATCAAGATCCTGAAGTCTTCAAGCTGGCGTTAGAAACGTCGGCTAGTGAGGAGCTGGCGGCTATGCGTCGAGGCGACAAGGTTTTAGAAGCGGTGATTGCGCTGTCTCCGATGCTGGGCCTGTTTGGAACGGTCATTGGTTTGATTCGTTCTCTAAATGCGATTAATCCTCAGGACTTAGGCGTTGCGAACGCGACCGCAGAGACGGGCTTGGGAATTGGTGAGGCGTTGATTAGTACGGCTTTTGGGTTGGCGATCGCGATCACTAGCTTGGCATTCTACCGACTGTTCCAGGGCTTTATTTTTGGTCAGGCCAGAATGTTTCAGCTTTCGGGCAATGAGCTAGAGCTGCTTTACCGTCAGGCTTGGGCCTTTACCGATGGCAAGCCTAGTTTGCTCAGCGAGAATCTGGTAAACGCACCGCCTTCGCCAACGGTAGATTTGCCACTGGCTACGGACTTCAAAAAGGAAAAAAAGCCGCCTACGTTTTAGAGCGCCTTTGGGGGTGCGGTGGTACGAGTAAAAAACACAGTCGAGTAGCAAAAGCCTTTGAAAGGACGTGAGTGATGAAAGTTGATTTTAATGAACGTCAGTCGGACGTGCAAATTGAAATTTTGCCGATGATTGACGTGATCTTTTGTATTTTGACGTTCTTTATTTTGGCGGCGGTGGGGCTAACGCGGCAGCAGGCGATTGAGCTAGATTTGCCAACGGTCAATAACAGTGCGCCGCTGCAAGACACCGCTCAAGATCGCCTCTTTGTCAGCGTGGACAGTGTAGGGCAAGTATATGTAGATAAGGACGCAGTGCCGCTGGGCTTGCTGTACGACGTGTTAGTACAGCATCAGAAGATTGCGCCCAATGGGATGATTGTGCTTTATGCCTCTCGGAGCGCTCGCTATGAGGATGTGGTGAAGGTACTGGACTTGCTGCGCTCTGTCGGGGGCGATCGCGTGGCCTTAGCAACGCTACCCAACGATGTCTCTCTCGATCCGACCCAGAATAGCGGCGAGACGGTAGAAGAAACCCTCATACGTCAGGGCATTGATATTCCCTCTCAGACCGGGATTCCGCCTCAAGGTGCGCCGGATGGCGTTCAGATTTTGCCAGTCCCTGCTGATGGGCAACCGAATTTCCCGAATACCTTACCGCCTATTTCACCGAGTCCGACGACACCTGGAACAGCCCCAGGTGCTTCGGGCGATACGCTAATGCCTGGGTCTAGGCAAATTCTTCCCGGTGCGCCTGACTCTCCTTAAACCGGCAGAACCGTACAGGGCAAACGCATACTCTAAAAGGCAGGATACTCAATAGGTAGCGTTTTGTTAG
>QBMC01000153.1 GCA_003242035.1 Nodosilinea foveolarum
ACTGCCTTGGCTAATCCTCCTCAAATTGGCTCAACTATTTAATCCTCGATCCTAACCAATATAGATGGTGCGTTTGTAGCTAGTACTGCTAGCGGCTTAACCTTTGAAGACGGCACCCTTTTCAAAGGTTAAGCCGCAGATACGTCAGTGCTCACTATCAGTACGCCAATCGGATTGCAAATGGGCGTTACCCCCGCTGCTATTCAGGTGAAAGGTATTAACCACAAAACGCCTTTTCCTCTTATAGGGCGAGATCTAGGCGGAATAAACACTTTAGGGCGCGGCCAAAATGTGCTGCTAGTAGGCGGTAATGTTGAACTCGATGGCGGTGGAATAACGCTGCTAACAGGCCGATTACAAATAGCAGGACTGTCTGAAGCTGGAACAATATCGCTTTCTGGTGACGGCGGCTTTTTGAGTGCAGCCTTACCAGAGGGGCTAGCTCGCGCAGACGTTAGCCTATCCAAAGGTACTGAAATTTTCGCGAGCGGCTCTGGAGAAAGCGTTAATATCGCGGCTCGCCACCTCACGCTCAGCAGTGAGCCACGCGGTAGACAAAACAATCAAACAGCTATTTTGGCAGGCGCTTTACCAGGATTGCCCTCACCCGATCAAACGGGCGATATCAACATTGACGCGGTAGGCGACGTAAGGCTGATCGACAGTAATATCTATAGTGCGATCGCCGCAGGCGCGATCAGGAATGCAGGCGATCTTAACCTGAATGCGCGATCGCTCTACCTAACCGCCAGTGCGCAAATTGGAGCGGTTGGACAAGGCACTGGCAATTCAGGCAATCTGAACATTGAAGTCGCTGATAGCATTCTGTTAGACGGTAAGAATAGTCGAGCCGATAGATTGACCGGACTGTACAGTCTAGTAGGAGGTTTGGTTTCTGGTACAGGTAGCGGTCAAGCAGGAGATCTGAATATCAAAACTAGCTCGCTAGATATGTTGAACGGGTCGCTGATTTCATCTAGTACGCTAGGCGAAGGCAATGCAGGCAACACAACTATTGTTGCAAATGAGCGTATTCTGGTCGATGGCGTTAATAGTGTTAGTGGCGTAGCCAGCAGTATCTCTAGCTCAGTAGAATTTAGTGCAAAAGGCGACGGCGGCAGCATTGATATTACAACGCCTGTGTTGGTAATCGCCAAAGGTGGGACTATCCTTGGGCGAACGCAGGGAGACGGCAACGCGGGGACTATTTTGCTAAAGGTAAATGCGCTAGAAGCGAACAATGGCGGCCAGGTAGTGACCACCAGCTCTACCGCCGGGGACGCAGGCAACATCGAGATTTTTGCACGCGATCGCATTCAGCTTGAGGGCCGCGACGCAACGTATCAAGATCGCGTTGCTATCACCCTATTCAACGCCCTCGGTGGAGAATCTAGCGGCATCTATGCGAATACCAACGAGCTTTCTACAGGCGCAAGCGGCAACATCATTCTACAAACTAACCAGCTCGCGCTCAGCGATACCGAACAGATTAGCGCTAGCAGTCAAGGTACGGGCGTAGCTGGGGGTCTAGACATTACAGCAGAAAAAGTACAGCTTAATAGCGCGACCACACAAGCCGAATCGAGAAATGGCGATCGCGGCAACATTCGAATTGCTACGCCGATTTTGCTATTGCGCGATCGCAGCCAAATTACCACTAACGCCACCACCAGCGCCACCAGCGGCAACAAGCGACTACCTAGCACCGCAACAGCGCTAACGAGGTGATTTTGGCGAGTGCGATCGCTGCCCCTAATTCCACAACCGCCTGTCTCAGTCGCCAGACAGCGCCAACAGCGATTGCCGAGTGAGCCTAGCAGTATAATGGCGTCACTTCATTTCTTAAGGCTTTTACATCGCCCGTCGCCATGACGCTCACCGTTCTTTCACTGCTCGTTGGTTCTCTAATCGTCAGCACCAGCCCAGCTTTATTGTATGCAGCTTGGCTTAGCGGCGCAGGCAATGAAATGACCGCTCAGTTTCTGGCCCTTGCCTCAGTATGCGGTTTGGGCTTCGCGATATTGGGCGGCTGGCTGACCGCATTGGTTGCGCGAAGAGCGCCGATTGTACATGCGATCGCCCTCTCCCTCATACTCTCTATTGTTTTAGGACTTTACACCCTCACAGGAGATCCCAAAGGCTCCTTAAATCTTCCACTACTCAATATTGCCATCAACATTACTGGCGTGATGACCGGTGGCTGGATCAGGCTCATTCAAATGAAAAAAAGAGACTGGCTAAAAGAGCGATCGCAGTAGATCAAAGACTCAATCATCAATGATCGTTTACCTCAGTTTTAAGACTACTCAATCCTTCAAGCCAAAGTAAGTCAACACCAGCTCGACCTCACCAGAATAAAAAACCTCATGAGACTCGCTAGGGGCCACCGCCACACAAACACCCGGCGTCAACGCATGAGCCACCACCACCTGACCGGGCTGAAACCGCGCCTGAGAAAAATTAGTTAGATGCGGCACTTCGCCCATCCGCAGCATCACCTGCTTTTTAATCGCCGCATTGCGAGAAACCGATTCCACAGGGAGCGTCTTCAAAGTTGTTATTTTCAAAAGAATACCCCAGCAAAAAGCCCACACAGATCGAACCATGCGAGCTTTCATTTTACAGTTGTTCAAAAAATCCCAAATATCGCGAATTGCGAATCAGCCACTACAACGAAGGTTCCACAATCTGCTCAATCGCTGGCACACTCATCACCTTAGAAAGAGGAGGCGCGTCTGGCACGTCTGGCAGCGTTCGCTGAATCTGAGCAGCCACTTCCACCGTCTTAGAACTGTAAGTCTGAATTGCTAGCTTCGGATACAGGCCAATGCCAATAATCGGAATGAGTAGGCAAACCGCCACAAACGCTTCACGCGGCAAAATTTCCCAAGACTTGTCTTTAGGCATCTCTACTTCACCCGGATCGCCGTAGAAAATATTACGCAGCATCGACAGCAAATAAATCGGCGAAAGGACAACGCCAATAGCCGCCAGCAAAATAATGGCAGCCTTAAAAAAGACGTTGTAAGCGTCGCTTGTCGCCATGCCCAAAAACACCGTAATCTCAGCAATAAAGCCGCTCATTCCGGGTAGCGCTAAAGACGCCATCGCCGCCGCTGTAAATAGCGCAAAGGCAATCGGCATCGCCCCGGCCAAGCCGCCCATCTTATCCATAGACAGCGTGTGCGTCCGTTCGTAAGCCACACCCGAAAGGAAAAACAGCGCCGCTGCCACCAGTCCATGCGAAATCATTTGCAGCATCGCGCCGCTCATCCCCAGCGAGTTGAACGCCGCCAATCCCAACAGCACAAAGCCCATGTGCGCCACAGAAGAGTAGGCCAATCGCCGCTTCAAATTGTCCTGCGCAAAGGCCGTCAACGAGGCGTACACGATATTAATGACGCCTAAAAAAGCCAAAACCGGCGCAAAATATAAATGCGCATCCGGCAGCATTGAGATATTCATCCGAATCAGACCGTAGCCCGCCATCTTTAGCAATACGCCTGCCAGGATCATCGACACGGGGGCAGGGGCTTCGCTGTGGGCGTCGGGCAGCCAGGTATGCAGTGGAAAAATTGGCAGCTTTGCACCAAATGCAATTAGCAGCCCTAGATAGTAAAGGAGCTGAAAGGTCAGCGGATATTCCTTAGCCGATAGCTCGCTCATGTTGAAGCTAAAGTCGGTGCCAAAGAAGGCCAGTGCTAGCGCCACTACCAGAATAAAGACCGAGCAAGTGGCCGTATAAATAATAAACTTAGTCGCTGCGTACTGCCTGCGCTGTCCGCCCCAGATGGCGATCAGCAGATACACGGGCACCAGCTCAATCTCCCACATAATGAAAAACAACATCATGTCTTGAGCGAGGAAAACCCCTAGCTGAGCGCTGAAAACTAGCAGCAGCATGGAGTAATACAGACGAGGCTTCAGCTCAATATTCCAGGAGGCGACTACGGCTAGCGTGGTGACTAATCCGCTTAAGATCACCAGCGGAAAAGATAGGCCGTCTACCCCTAGAGACCAGCTCAGACCGAACTGAGGAATCCAGGAATATTCGTCAATGAGTTGGAGTCCGGGCGTACCCATTTGGTATTGAGTAGCAAAGACGTAAAGGATTAGACTAAATTCAATTAGGCTGGCACCCAAAGCGTACCAACGGACGGTTTTGCCATCCTTGTCGGGCAACAAAGGAATCGGCGTGGCAGCCAGAATCGGAAAGATGACGAGAGCCGTTAGCCACGGAAATTGTTCGGCAGCAATCATGACAATTTACGCAATTTTGAGAGCGACAAAGACGCAGTCGTTTCGAGAGTCGTTCTCTCAAAATAGGAATAAATACCTAATGTGTGCGTCCACTGGACAGTATACAAAACTTAATGGGTGTTTGATAAAGAGTTTTTTGAATAGCGAATAGGGCTGATATCAGGGATGACCGTAGCACAAAGGCACTCCCGGTCATTAATAACTTTCTACAAGAGGTTCTTCAGAGAATCGGCTTTCAGCTCACAGATTCTAAAGTGCTTCCTGGCAGCGGCTCTGCGATCGCCCCCCGAACATCCAAAGACAGACAATGCGCATTAGCCGCAAACGGCTGAGATTTCCAGGCACTTTCCATCGCTATCCGGACGCGATCGCCCACGCTCTTTGGGGCTAACGCCAGCAACGTTGGCCCAGCCCCACTAATCACCAGTCCCCAAGCCCCAGCTTGCATAGCCGCGCGGCGAACCTCTTCGTATCCGGGAATCAGCTTTTTGCGGTAGGGCTGATGGATGCGATCGCCCATCCCCCCCGCAATCCAATCGCCATTCCCCGTCGCCAGTCCCCGCAGCAATAGACCAATATGCGCCGTATTAAACACCGCGTCTGCCCGACTATACTGATCGGGCAGCACCCGCCGCGCATCCACTGTAGACAGCTCAAACTCAGGAATAATCACCACTGGCGCCACCGACCCATGCCAGGGCAAATCGCAAATCTGTAGCTGTCCTTGCGCCATCGTCGCCAACCGCAGTCCGCCAAACAAAGCCGGAATTACGTTGTCAGGATGGCCCTCTATCTCGTTGGCTAGCAGCGCGATCGCCCTCTCATCCAAAGGCGAACCCGCCAACACATTTGCACCCATAATTCCGCCTACAATCGCCGTAGACGAGCTGCCCAGTCCTCTAGAAAGCGGTACGCCCAGCTTGATGTTGATATCGACCGGCGGTGCCGCCAAACCCATGCGCTCGTAGCACTGCAAAAACGAACGGTAGACTAAATTGCTAGCTCCCGCATTGACTCGCTTGGCCTCAGCGCCTTCTATAGAAATATGGAAAGGTTTGCTGTCTGAGAGCGGGGTAAATGGCGTGAAATGGAAGCGATTGTATAGGTTTAAGGCAGCGCCCAGACAGTCGAATCCAGGGCCAATATTAGCGGTAGTGGCGGGCACCGTAACCGTGACGGATGAAGGCACGTAAAAAGCGTCCTAAAGTAGGACAGAAACTAGAGGATTCTCGCCATTGTATAGGCATCGACGTATCTACCTGCCCTAAACGCGTACTTTTTGAGCGTACTCGGTACGTTGAGCATGAGATGTCTGTTTTACCGGCTAGTCTTTAGAAATCATTGCGATCGCGCAAAGCCCCTACCAACCGTTCCAACACCACCGGCAGTTCCAGTGCCCCCAAATCTCCAGACTGCTGCCGAGTCCGAATGCTCAGCGTCGTCCCTTCCACTTCTTTAGCACCAATCACCGCCATCACCGGAATCTTGCCCTTCTCAGCATTACGGATCATCTTGCCCAAACGCTCGCCGCTCTTGTCCACATGCACCCGCACACCCAGCACCCGCATCTGCTGCGCCACCTCATCCGCATAGCTCCACTGCTCCTCAGATACTGGCAGCAGCCGCACCTGCTCAGGCGCAAGCCACAGCGGAAAATCGCCCGCATATTGCTCAATTAAAATACCAATTAAGCGCTCCAGCGACCCAAACGGCGCGCGGTGGATCATCACCGGCCGCTGACGGGTGCCGTCTTCCGCCACATACTCTAGCTCGAACCGCTCCGGCAGGTTGTAATCCACCTGCACCGTCCCTAGCTGCCACTCCCGATCCAGCGCATCGCGCACAATAAAGTCCAGCTTCGGCCCATAAAACGCCGCCTCACCAATCCCTTCAAAGTGATCCATCCCCAGCGTTTCAACCGCGCGACGAATCGCCCCTTCCGCCTTATTCCAGGCATCATCAGACCCTAGATATTTATCAGAACTAGGATCGCGAAAGCTCAACCGCGCCTTAAAAGACTTATCTAGCTGAAGTGCTTTTAACGTCACCTGAATCAGTTCTACCACCTTCAAAAACTCCGCATCAAGCTGATCGGGCGTCACAAACAGGTGCGCGTCATCTTGAGTAAAGCCGCGTACCCGAGTCAGGCCGCCTAGCTCGCCAGACTGCTCGTAACGATACACGGTGCCAAACTCGGCAAACCGAATGGGTAGCTCCTTGTAAGAACGTAGCTGGCTCTTATAAATCTCAATATGAAAAGGACAGTTCATCGCCTTGAGTACGAATCCATCGTCCTCACTCTTGCCCATCATCGGAAACAGGTCTTCGCTGTACTTCTGCCAGTGCCCAGAGGTCTTAAACAAGTCCACTTTGCCCACATGCGGTGTCACCACCGGCTGGTAGCCTCGCTTTACCTGCTCGTCTTTCAGAAAATTTTCTAGAGTAGAGCGTAGGATTGTCCCTTTCGGCGTCCACAGCGGCAGACCCGGCCCCACATCTTCTGAGAATACAAACAGACCCAGCTCCTTCCCAATCTTGCGATGGTCGCGGCGCTTTGCCTCTTCCTTGCGGCGCTGATACTCCTTCAGCTCCTCGGGTGTCTCCCAAGCCGTCCCGTAAATTCGCTGAAGCTGCGCCCGGTTCTCATCGCCACGCCAGTAGGCACCCGCTACGCTCTCCAAAGCAAACGCCTTCGGATTCAGCTCTTTAGTACTCTCAACGTGCGGCCCCGCGCACAAATCCCACCACTGGTCGCCCAGATGATAAAGCGTAATAGGCTCTTCCAGTCTTTCTAAAATTTCTAGCTTATAAGGCTCATTAATCTTCTCAATGCGCTGCTTCGCCTCTTCCCGACTCACCTCTTCCCGGTCAACCGACAGCCCTTTATTGATGATTTTAATCATCTCTTTTTTAATCGACTTCAAATCCTTCTCGGTAAACGGCTCAGGATTGTCAAAGTCGTAGTAAAAGCCGTAGTCAATCGAAGGCCCAATCGTAACTTGTGCTTTTGGGAACAGCCGCTGCACCGCCATCGCCATCACGTGAGAAAACGTATGCCGAATGCGCTCTAGCGTTTCAGACTCATCGGTGCGCAGTAGCTTGATAGCTGGAACGTCGGTAGGGTTCACGGTAGGCAATTCTGGGGAAGCAACCATAGGAAAGCGATTGAGTACCTACGGGAACGCAGGAAAATTTTGGATAAAACTAGCCATCAGTCAGTTATTAAGACGAAGCTGGTCATTAAAGTAGTGTAGCGCGAAGGTTTTGTCTATCGTTACCTTCGTTCTGGAGCTTCATTCTATGTATGTAAGAGTGTAGAAAACCCAACCCGCCGAAACGACACTCCTTTGTTAGACTGTGTGTAGAAATACGCAGGCACTACTTTTCAGTCAGCTCTTTCTTTAGAAAGAAGCCCTGCTGAGCGAAAGTATTTATCTTACGAAAGGTTAAGAGCATAAAGCTGTGATACGCTTATTCGCTATAACTTGATGACTGCCAATTTCACTGCTAAAAAAACAGAGCGTTCGATATAGCTGTTGGTTATAGCTTCGAAGCAACGCTTGAAGCAGGCACAAAAGTAGTTTTAGAGAGTCTGAACCGAAAGACGTCAACAAGGCGCAGAGGACAGGTCTCTGTCAAAAGGTTTCAAAGCTGAGATTTTACAGGCAACGCCTGCTGTTCAAGTAACGGTCTTTAGCGTTGATCTAATTAATAAAATCTTCAGCTCGGAGAATAAGGTTCAACGATTGGCTCCTAATGGCTGCACCTTGCATCTGACTGGTTTTTACCTAGCGCTATCAAAAGTCTGCTCCTGACAGCTCGCGGTCTCTAGACTCATATCTATGGCTCGCCTGTCAAGATTTGGCCACATCATTCCAAAAACAATTCAAAAGCATTAAGACGAAAGAATTCATGATCAATACAATAACTGCCGCACCTTCTTCTCAAGTGGTGGATGCGCATCCGATGGCTAAGTTTCAGCGCAAAGTGCGATCGCTAGTCGAAACCAAAGCCATCTCTCCTCAAGACAGCCTATGGAAAATTGCCTTCATCTTTGGCGATAAATGGGCGCATTGGAAAGCTGAGCTAGAAGCTTTTGACTTCACGATGCAAGATAAGATCGGCGATCTGCTGGCTGTAGAGTGCTGGGAAGAAGAATAGTCGAGGGACTAGTCAGCGGCGAGCTTCACGGCCAGCTTTGACTATTGGCTCCGATGAATCAGCTTACTCAGGTCTTCTGGATCTACTTTGTAAGCTGCACCAAATCCCACCACAAAATTCCCTGATTGGGGCTGAAGCTGAAAGATTCTAAAATCGGCTAGCCCTCGCATCACTTCAACAATATTGCCAAAGCGGTCTTCAAACTGCTGAGCGATCGCCCTCCACTGCTCACTTTCCCTTTCCAGCAAAGTAGCCGTGCAGTCGTAGCTCAGCCGCATCCGCGCAAAAATCTGCTGTGTCTTAGACTCATCTTCAATAAACAGTACGCTGGCCTTACTCATGGCCGTTAAGTTTCGAGTATGAGCCGATAGTCCGCTGACGAATACATAGACATTACGAGCCTCGTCAACGATGCAAGGTGCATAGCTCGCCTGTGGTAGGCCCTCGGCGCTGACCGTGGCGAGTACAGCGCTGCCAAACTGGGCTGGGAACGTCTGATAGGTTTCGAGCAGATTGTCCTGGGCAGGATCTGACATAAAAGGAAGCTCCGGAGTGGACGGGTGGTACTTGGCGGGTCTGAAAATCAGATTAACGATATCTGGAAAAGAAGAGCAACCCCTACAGGTCACAAGTGCAGTGGGTAGGTCACTCAAATCTCATTCAATAGATAGGGAGCGATCGCGCAAAATCATTGGTATGGTATGAGCATCAGCGTCTTAACATTTCTACACAGAGGCAGTAACGCCTACTAGAACGACTACGACGCAGTTCTTCCACCAGACTCTCATTCTTATGACTGCCCGCTCCTCAACTACCGCCATTATTCGAGAATCTTTTGTCTCTATGAGTATTGGCGCTATTATTGTCGCGCTGTGGCTTTTCACAGCCTACGCCAGTCTCTTTGTGCTACCGAGCGTTAAAGAAATGTCCGTCTACGCTGTGATTGCTGTCATCGCAAGCCGCGCCTTCTTACACACGGGATTGTTCATTCTGGCTCACGACGCCATGCACGGCTCGTTAATGCCTGCCTATCCAAAGATTAACGACTGGGCGGGACGCCTGGTTCTGGGCATATACAGCTTTCTGTCCTTTAACCGGATGACAGAGTATCACCATCAGCACCATCGAACGCCTGCCCAAGAGGCAGATCCCGACTTTTATCCTGGTAGCTTCTGGCCCTGGTACTTCAAATTCATGCGAACCTACATCCGCGACGGTCAGGGTGCAGTCATCTTCTGGGGAATGTCTCTGTTCTTTTATCCCCTCATTCTCATTTTTCATGTGCCGCTGCTAAATGTCGTCCTATTTTGGCTGTTGCCGCAGGGTCTTAGCTCCTGGCAGCTATTTTACTTTGGCACCTACCGCCCCCACAAACGGCCACCTGGCGGACATACCAACGCCCATCGCGCGCTTAGCAGTGAGGCATCTCCGCTTCTCTCTTTCCTTAGCTGCTATCATTTCGACTACCACTGGGAACATCATCAATATCCTCACCTACCGTGGTATAAACTACCTTCTGTACACCGTTTTTAATGACCAAACCCCTATAAAACAGGATCTTCTACCATGTCTCTTTTCTCTTTTTCCGGAACGCCGCCCAAAGATTTAGGCATCAATAACGGTCAGCTTAAGGACTGTCCGGATACGCCTAACTGTGTGAATTCTCAAGCGCCTGCAAGCGACAAAGAACATGCGATCGCGCCTTTCACCTACAGCGGCTCAGCCACCGACGCCATCAACCGCCTCAAACAAGTCATTGAAGGGATGGAACGCTCCACCATCAATCAAGCCTCTGACAACTATCTATATGCCGAATTTTCTAGCAAGTTAATGGGATTTGTAGACGATGTAGAATTCTATGCACCCGCTGGCGAATCGATCATTCACACCCGCTCAGCCGCGCGCATGGGCAAATCAGACATGGGCGCAAATCGCAAACGCACCGAAGCAATCCGCAGTCAGTTCAACAGCTAGGCCCCGCAGCTATTGAAAGAGTCCACCCCTCAAGCGCCTACCTGGATAATTGGCTCGTTTGACATGTAGTATGGGCATGAATCGTCAGTAATTCTACGTTGATCCTCATGACTACCCGCGTCACGGCAGAGGTTTCCTCATCTTCTCTTCAGCCCCCTCTGCCGCCTCGCGTCCCCATTCGCCAAACCTCAAACGGCGCTTATCCACAGCCAGACCTGCCCAAGAACAAGCTGCCTGGAAATAGCGAATTCATTCTCGCCGCTATCGACATTGGCACCAACTCTGTGCATATGGTGATTGTGCGAGTTGACGCAACGCTGCCCTCCTTTAATATCATTGGCAAAGAAAAAGAGACTGTTCGCTTAGGTGAGTTTTGCGAAGATACTGGCAACTTGACTGAAGAGGCGATCGCTCGGTGTCTTGTCGCCCTCAAGCGATGCCTGAAAATTGCCGCCAACTTCAAAGCCGACGATATCGTTGCCGTCGCGACTAGCGCCGTTAGAGAAGCAGGCAACGGACAAGCCTTTATCGAGCGTGTTAAAACCGAAACTGGGCTACCCATCAATCTAATTTCGGGGACAGAAGAAGCTCGCCGCATCTATCTTGGCGTCATCTCTGGCATGGAGCTAAAGGGCAAGCCTCATGCGATTATTGACATTGGCGGCGGCTCTACCGAGATTGTGTTGGGCAGTGGCGGCACGCCCGATTTCGTCAGCAGTAGCAAAGTTGGTGCTGTTCGCCTAACCGCTCGCTTTGTCACCACCGATCCACTCAACAAAAAAGAATTTGAATATCTTAGAGCTTAGGGGCCGTTAAGAAACAAGCTCATGCTTTAGAGCTAAGGTAGAGGATAGCTCAA
>QBMC01000154.1 GCA_003242035.1 Nodosilinea foveolarum
GGTCGTGTGATTGGTTCATGGGCAGACGTTTTGAACCGAGCAAACTTGGGTATGGAAGTAATGCACGAGCGCAACGCTCACAACTTCCCGCTTGACTTGGCTGCTGGCGAAGCTGCACCTGTAGCTTTGAGCGCGCCTGCCATCAATGCCTAAGCGTTTTAGTCATTTGTCCTCTCTTACGAATCGTCCTTCGACCTTTCATTAGATCGGACGACGTTCCGAGATTGGATGGGTGAATAACTCAACGATTAGCCCCTCGCAAGCTGCTTCGTGCAGCAGCGGGGGGCTTTTTGTTTGTCTATTTTTATTAACTCATATCGTAAGTACCAAGCGATCGTACCCCCGGAATTTCCTACTTTGCCATCATCTTTGATGCTTAATTTTTCGAACGGAGTTGTCAGCTTTCAACCCGTCACATCATTTTTCCGGTTACTGTTTGTTAAGGGATCGCTCTATGTTCGTACAGATTGAAGCTACCCCGCTCAGTATTCAGGAAAACAAGAATGTTTTTATTATTAGACGCGCTGTGGATTGCTCTCTTCGGAGTCCTAATATTAGTCACTGTTTTTTTGCTGAGCTTGTACATTCGAGGGGCTTTTCGGTGGCGACCACTCCTACACATTGAGCGGGTGATCGCGCCAACCGACCCACACTTTGCGCTAACGCTAAAAAGCCTAGCCGGATCAATGGAGACAACTGGCCGCGTAGTCGATTTTTGGGGGAAAGCGCCCGAAATCCAGCAGGCCAGAATTGCCGCTATTGAAAGTGCGCAGTTTAGCATTCAGTTTGAAACGTTTATTATGACGCCGGGGAAAAGGGCGCAAGACTTTGCGGCGGCGCTGGCTCGTAAGGCCAGTGAGGGTGTGAACGTGCAGGTGATGGTGGATAGCTGGGGGACGCGAAAGCTTTCAGAAAAATACTGGCAGCGGCTACGACTAGCGGGTGTACGAGTGGTATTTTTTAACCCCTTCGATTGGCGCGCACCCGCAAACTACGCAGGGCGCACTCACCGTAAAATGCTGATTATTGACGGTAAGCGGGTGCTTACTGGCGGTGCAGGCATTTCTGATTTGTGGGACGGCACCGAAAAAGACGATGATACTCAGCCCTGGATGGATGTAGAAGCCGCGCTAGAAGGAGAGGTTGTCTTTGCATTTGCCAGTATTTTTCAGGCCCATTGGCAAGGGCATCGGCTGGGCGATCGCTCCATCACGGGTATCAACATGAGCGAAATTTATCCCGCTTTAGCCAACCAACATCAGCTTGGGAAGGTTGCAAATCCTACGTATAAAGCGCCAACTGTAGATAAACAGATTTTTTCAGATAGACAGACCGACGACGATCTTCCGACAACCTTTAAGACGGTAAATAAGACGGCAGATTCCTCGAAAGAAGAGGCTTCATCGCCACCGGTCGCGACCATGATCGTGACGCCTGGAACCAAGCCGAGCTATCGAGATTCACCTATCGAAACCACAAAGCAGTTGTTGATTGCCTGTGCTAGAAAACGAATTTGGCTGGCGAGTCCCTATTTTCTACCGAATAAAGACACTCGACATTTGTTAGCAATAGCAAAAAAGGCTGGGGTAGACGTGCGGATTTTAACAACGGGCGAAAAGTCTGACAAAAAGCCGGTCTACTATGCGTCTTATCAGGTATACGGTTCGCTGCTGCGTAAGGGTATTCAGATATTTGAGTATCAGCCGAGTATGATTCATGCCAAGCTGCTAATTGTTGATGACGCCTGGGTGAATACGGGCAGCGCCAATTTGGACTATCGCAGCTTTTTGCACAATGACGAGCTAGATATCGTGACCGATAGCGAGCAGTTGATAGGTGATATTGAGCAGGTGTTCGAGCGCGGGTTTGCCAATAGCGAACAAATTGGACTGAAGCAGTGGGAGCGGCGCTCTTTTTGGAAGTATCGAGTGGTGGGGAATATAGTGCGTTTGGTGCAGTGGCAGCTTTGATGGGTTTTGGCTTCGGCTACGCTCAGCCAGCGGGGTGGGCTGAGCGGGATGGGCTGAGCGGAGAGGGTTGACTTGGGCTGTGTGATAGTTGACGAGCACCGAGGGCTGAGCGTAGTCGAAGCCCGGTCACTAGGGACAGGGAATTCTAAACCCGAGTTCTCTACGCGGTACTTATAAGATGTCTCGTCTGTCTCATATGTACATTCTTAGATGTGCTGACGACTCCTATTACACGGGAAGTACAAAGCATCTGCTGCGTCGATTGTGGCAGCATCAGAATGGGTTTGGTGCAAATCATACAAGTAAGCGACTGCCGGTGACGCTGGTATATGCAGAAGCGTTTGAGCGGGTGGCGGATGCTTTTTATCGTGAGAAGCAGGTGCAAGGGTGGAGTCGAAAGAAGAAAGAGGCTTTAATCCAAGCGAATCAAGAACAATTGCATGTTTTGGCAGAGTGTCAGAATATCTCGCATTATTCGTGGAACCCTTGCTGTCTGGACGATTAAACGGTTGAGAGATGTGTTTTGAGAGATTGGTTGGGTTTGGCTTCGGCTACGCTCAGCCAGCGGGATGGGCTGATGGGATGGGCTGATGGAATGGGCTGATGGGATGGGCTGATGGGATGGTGGCTTGACTACGATCTCTTACTTAGCGAGAAGCTGTAACCGAGGGCTGAGCGTAGTCGAAGTCCGGCTGGCTCAGTCTTTTGCTGGTTTATGAAGGGCGATCGCTAAAAACAGATCGGCGTTTAATGCAAGGCAGTCGTGAGTGGTTGTAGGCTGGTTGGCATCAAGTGCAGTGTGTGGATAAGCGTTTTTGTGATGAAATGGCTTGCGCTAGCTATGTGAATGCCCTTTACTGATTGAGATGGTGTCTGTTTGTGAGACGGTATGCTAACGGCAGGTAGCGAGGAAACGCGATTGTGAAGGCTCAGGAGGCGTTACGGCGCTATGCGGCTGGAGAGCGCAACTTTTGCAATGCGAATTTGCGAGGCGCGAACTTTAAGGGCCAAGACCTGAGTGGGGCAGACTTTAGCAAGGCGGATATTCGCAGTGCGAGCTTTACGAATGCAAATTTGCGCGGTGCGAGCTTTGTAAAGGCGCAGGCGGGCTTGCAACGCCGATGGATGATAGTTCAATTGTTGCTAATAGCTGTAATCGCCGCAGTTGCAGGTGTCCTGCAAGGATTCGCTGGGGGGATTTCGGCATATTTTTTCGACAGCAGTAGTTTTAATAGCGCCACTGAAAGCGTAATAGCAGGGATTGTCTATCTTCTGCTGATTATTGCGGTTTATGCTGCAATCTCGTTTCAAGGATTTACAATCCGAGCCTTCGGCTCAATTTTGACTGCATTCGCAGTCGCATTCGCAGTCGCATTCGCAGTCGCATTCGCAGGTTTGTTGTTTAGCATCTATATTGGATGGCGAGTGCTCAAGGAAGATGAAAAGTTTGGCATTCTTCGAGTATTTGGCTTAGCCCTAGCTGCGCTTGGCGGCACGTCCTTTGCTGGCGCAGACCTAACAGGCGCTACATTCGGCCAAGCGCGACTGAAAAGTACAAACTTTGCCGATTCGCGTCGAAGCAAAACAAACTTTACCCACGTTTGTTGGAAACAGGCTAACCAGCTCAACCGGGCGCGTTTGGGCAGTTCCATTTTGCAAGATCGTCGCGTTCGCAAATTGCTAAGCGAGCATGAGAAAGGCTACAAACAAGACTTCACAGGCGCTAATCTGCGAGGAGCCAACCTCAGCGGCGTGACTTTAGAGCAGGCAACTCTTAGACGGGCCGTTCTCAGTAATGCTCTTTTAAAGGATACTGTTCTCGAAGGGGCCATTCTTACAGAAGCACAGGCTGTAAATGCTGACTTTACCGGCGCTCGTTTAACTGGCGCGACATTAGAAGCCTGGAATATCGACAGTACGACAACGCTGAAAACGTTGACTGTCGATATGTCTTTCTGCGAGAAACGTCGAATGAACAAGGACACCGAGAGCGCCGTCCGCACAACCCCGACAAGATGTTTCAACCGGGCGACTTCGAGAAATTCTTCAAAGAAATGCCTGATGAGGTGCAAATTCTCATGCGCCATGGTGTAAAGCCTGCGGCTTTTCATGCAGCAATGCGGGCTATTGTGGAACGCAACCCAGAGGTTACACTAGATTCGGTTAAATCTTTCGAAAGGAAGGGCGCGGATATGTTGGTGACTGTTCAAGTGCCAAAGGGAGCGGATAAAGCGGAGATAGAACGCGACTTCGAGAAAGGGTATCAACTCGGGCTAAAGGAAGAAAGAACAACAGCTTTGTTGGAAAGCAGACAAGAGATAAAGGAAATTGCTTGGCTAGCTCTCCAAAACCCAACGACAATTTACAACCAAAATAGGAGCCAAGCGATGACCGGAAATGACCAAAGCCAGAATATTGATGTGAAAGGAGACTTTACCGTTACGGCTAATAATTCTGTTGTTAGCTTAGGCGGCATTAGCGGACAGGTGACGAATCAGATCGCGCAGCTTAGCGACGCGCCTACGCAGACTCAGCTAAAAGATTTGCTGGCTCAGCTCCAGGCCGCTATTGAAGCTGAACCCGCAATGAGTGAAGAAGAGAAAACCGAAGCGCTAGAAGAAGTAAAACAGATTGCAGCGGCGGGCCAAGCGCCGCAAGATGGGCCGATGAAGGCGGTGGCGAAGCGATCGCTAAATGTACTAAAAGGAATGACGGTCGGAGTAGTAGGAGCCACGAAGTTTGTGGAGGCTTGTAGTGGGTTGTTGCCTGCGATTGCCCTCCTATTCGGCCTCTAAACTCACTTTCTAAACGGCCCGACCCAGATCGCTGCGCCAGTTACTAACGGAATTAGGGCAAAGATACCGCCAAATACCAGCGGATATTGCTTGGCCGCTGGGACGGTGAGCAATGTGCCCATCGCGATCGCGCAATACACCAGCGCCGCAAAAGGCACCGCCAATATCAGGGAAATCATCAAACGGTCGTTAGACTCTATAGGTGCCATTTGTTACTCACAAATAAGGAACTGGTACTGAAATAGGTGTAGCCACGGCAAGAGACAATGAGTATAGCTAATATAAAATATGTTAGCGACTGCTCAAAGCGACATCATCATCACGCCCAATTTGATTTGGAACCCGATTGACTCAGCACACGACCAAAAAGAATAGATCTAGGCGGGCAAAAGGCAAACAGCCGTCCTCAAGCAGCAGCGGCCTGGGACCGATGGTTTTGACCTTGCTGATGTTTTTGGGGGTGGCCTGGATGGTGCATCACTGGTCGCTGCTGCCTCGAAAAATTGAGATTTTAGGCGAAACAGAGTGGGTCGCTTCGCCGTTGCCATTGAAAATGCAGGGTGGCGATCCGTATCTACGAGCGCTGATGCGAACGATTTCGGCGGCAGAATCAAATACGGCAGATCCTTACCGGCTGCTGTACGGCGGCAAGCGAGTGAAAGATTTGAGCGTTCACCCCGATGAGTGCATCCGCATTGTCAACGGCCCCAACAAGGACGACTGTACGACAGCCGCAGGACGCTATCAGTTTTTGACGACGACCTGGCAGCAGGAGGCTAGACGGTATCATCCAGAGCGGCCCGCCTGGTACGAGGTGTGGGAGCAGCCTAGCTTTGAGCCAGAGTTTCAAGACGATGTGGTGTATGGCTGGCTAAATGACCCGGAGGCGTGGGGTTTTGATGTCGCTAAGGAGCTGCGTCTAGGAAACTTAGATCTGGTATTGATGCGGCTGTCGGGTACTTGGACTAGCCTGGGCTATGGGATTGAGGACAACAGTATGACGGATTTGCTGCCTCGAATTTATGAGAAAATGCTGGACGAAGAGCTGGCCGCAGAGTCAGAAGGAGACCTACCATAAGAACTCGAAGCGCGTTCTGAAGATTGACCCTCCCTCGCCAGAGACGAGGGATTCCCTTATAGACTCTTGTCTAGATTAAGGCTTGTGCCTCTATCCCCGACAGAACGCCATGACAGGGCTGTTTAGACTACGGGCAATCCGACCGCAGTTAATCCTCTACTCTTTACTACTTCAGCCGCAGCAACGTCCCTATCTACGGTGTAATCACATTCAGGGCAACTATGAACTCTAACGTTAAGAGCTTTTTTGCCTGTGTGGACACCGCAGTTAGGGCAGATTTGAGAGGTATAGTTCTTGTCTACTTTGGCAAAGTACGTATCTGTTTTAGAACAAACGTACTCCAAAATATCAAAGAACTGACCTAATCCCATATCTAAAGACTGCTGGCAGAATAGACCTTTACTCCATGATTTGAAGTTAATGTCCTCTACAAATATCATCCCAACTCCATCACACAATTTATGGGCAAGCTGGAAGTGATAGTCTTTGCGCTTGTTGGCTACGGCTTCATGGAGTAAGGCAACTCGATGTTGAAGACTATTCCACTTATTCGACCCAGCCATTTTATTTCGGAGCTTTCTTTGCAGTAATTTAATCTTGCGCAATGCCCGTTCTAAAAACTTAGGTCGTGGAAGAATCCAACCATCAGAAGTCGCTATCATGCTTTGAATACCTACATCTATCCCTAGTGCATGACCATGAGGAATAGGCTCAACAACATTAACATCTAGTTCGGTTAGTAAATTAGCGTAGTAGCCACTAGCTTTTTTAAGAATCTGAACCTGTTTAATCACAAAGCCATCCGGGATCTCTCTAGACTTTCTAAACTTGATAGACTTTAGTAGAGGCATAACGATGTAGTTACTCTCTACTAAAATTTTGCCTAGCAGGTTAAAGGATCTAGCCTCCTTTTTGTATCTAGGGAATCCCTTGTTTTGAGACTTCATATCGTTGAACGCCTTGTCTAGCTTTCTTAGCGTCTGCTGCATTGCTTGTGCGTTCCCTGACTTGAGAAACTTATTAGTCTTCTTAGCCTTGGTTAAGTCAGCAGACTGAGTGTGATAGCGAGGGTACAAAAACGGTTCTACGATGTACTCACTGTGTAGGGGGCATTGATTAATCTTACAACTACGGCTGTTGTACCAAAGCTTACGGATATACAGAGCGTGATTCCATACCGACTTACAGACCAGTAGGTTTTGTTCTATCAGCTCTATTTGCTTGGCTGTCGGCTGTAGCTTGTAGCTGTAAGTGAGGTTAAACATTCTCGACCTTGATGTTGTTCCTCTACATTGTATCGCATTTTACACAGGGAATAGCGCGATTGTAAAAAGAGGCAAGAGCGCTTACATCCCTCTCCAGAGAAGAGGGTTTTACGCTCATTAGATAAATCATCCGATAGACTGTCAGAGCTAGACAGACAGGTAGGATGAGAGGGCTGGCGGATTGAGGCGTGGGCGATGGTGATGTATCGGACGGTAATTTTAGAGGCGCACGATGGCTCGCGGTGGCGATCGCTCTCTCAGCTCCCCACGAGCGGTCAACCGCAAATCAATCAATACTTACTGTGGGAAAATCCTAGCTGGAAGCCCTCGCCGCGCAAGCCCGAAGACTTTCCGCCCTTGCCCGATGATTGCAGCGAGCGAGTAAAGTCTCGGCTCAAAGGCGTGGCCTATTTTGTCAAAACCTGCTGGGAGGTGGCGGCTTTTGAGCGGGGCGTGGAACATGTGGCGATCGCCTGCAAAGATTGTGGCGGACAGGCGATGACAGAAATGCGAGGAGCGATCGCGATGGCCAAAGTCCTCGCCGAAGGAAACATCCCCGTGCGATTTATCGTATTGCTAGACTACTAACGTTCTTAATACCGCTCAAAACGTTAGGTTAAGAGTAAACACATCGCTAAGTAGACACCGAGACAGAAGAAGAATCAGACTGTTTGCTTTTGGTCTTGGCAAGCTGCTTAGAAACTGCTGCGACCTCTTCTAGCCGCGCGGCATCTTCTACGGCCTGTGCAACCCTCACTTCTGCCGTTTCCAAAGTGCCAGCGGCGGCTGATTGCTGATTAGCCAGGGCGATCGCATCAGCTTCAATGTCTTCTTGAATACGCCGCGAGACAAATGAGATCAATCCAATACCGATGAAGCCCGCGCTAAAAAGCATCCAGCCATCAATAACATAAGTCATCAACTGGTTAAGTTCGCCAACAGACATAGTTATCGAAGCCTCATCGCACAGCTTGCGCTTTAGCATTCGTAAAAATACATAGCGCTCTTAAGACTTATTATGCTCGCTCTGTGCTCAAGATTCAAACGATGCCAAAACAGACCTGTGCCCATCGGTTGCCCAAGATCGTAAAATAAGTAAACAGAAACATCCCAAAAACACCCAAACAGCTATGGTCTCCAGTATTTCTCGGCCTGCCGATCAACTTCCTCAAGCGGCCGCTCCATTACAGACAGCTTCACAGATAGATCGGTCTTCTAGCCGCTTTGCCTCTGTGAGCCGTACCACGAATGAAACCGATGTGCAGGTAACGCTAAATGTAGATGGTACGGGCAAATGCACTGCCGATACGGGCATCCCGTTTTTAGACCACATGCTGCACCAAATTGCCTCGCATGGCCTGTTTGATTTGGAAGTGCGGGCAACGGGTGATATTGAGATTGACGACCACCACACTAACGAAGACGTGGGCATTACGTTGGGGATGGCACTGCATCAGGCACTGGGCGATCGCAAAGGCATTACCCGGTTCGGCCACTTCATCGCCCCGTTAGACGAAGCCCTAGTGCAAATTTCCCTAGATTTTTCAGGTCGCCCTCATCTCAGCTACGGACTCGACATTCCCACTCAGCGCGTGGGCACTTACGACACGCAGCTCGTCCGCGAATTCTTCGTCGCCATCGTCAACCACTCGCAGATGACACTGCACATTCGCCAGCTAGACGGCATTAATTCGCACCATATTGTAGAGGCCACCTTTAAAGCATTTGCCCGCGCGATGCGAATGGCAACCGAAGTCGATCCCAGGCGCGCAGGCAAAATTCCTAGCTCTAAGGGGGTTATTTAATTCAGTGCAAACAACGTAGCTAGCATCAGCGGTCGTATCTACATGAGAAAGCAAGGTGAAATATTGAGGCAATATTTCACCTTGCTTTCTGTTCTCTATGAATTCCACACCGTCAACTTTTAATCGTTCTAGAGCCGCAATGACCCCTAATTTTTTAGCGGCTCTAAGCTTTGCGGCATACAAACACCGCGACCAGCGCCGTAAGGATGTCGCCAAAACGCCTTACATAAACCATCCTATCAACGTGGCTAATATTCTTCTCAATGAAGCCGGTATTACTGACGAGATTGTTCTCATTGCCGCAATCCTTCACGACACTGTAGAAGATACAGAAACTTCTTTTGAAGAAATAGAGCAACAGTTTGGCGCTCAAGTTAAATCTGTTGTCGCCGAAGTAACCGACGATAAATCTTTGCCACAGGCTGAGCGGAAGCAAGCGCAGATTGAACATGCTGGTAGGTTGAGCGATCGCGCCAAACTCCTAAAGCTAGCCGATAAAACAGCGAACCTGCGAGACATGATTAATGCGACGCCAGATGGCTGGTCTGCCGAACGCATTAACGACTATCTAGAATGGGAAAAAGCGGTCGTTGACCAGCTAAGAGGTCATCATGCAAAACTAGAATCACTGTTTGATCACGCTTACGACAAAGGAAAGGCTAATCACGACCGTAACTAACGAAATGAGCGATTGGGAACGCTGAGATATCACCTACAAGCCGAGCGCGACCCATGGAGTCATTTTTGCTGATTGCGATACTAATGGTAGCTATATTCGCGATCTCTAAGTATTTAGACTATCGGCGCACCGAAGCCGTCAAAGCGGTAGCAGCCCAGCTAGGGTTTACCTACCAAGAGACTTCAATCCAGTTTGTTGACAGTCGCATCAGTCAGTCTACCTTATGCTCAAAAGGGCGCGATCGCAGACTCAAAAATGTAATCAAAGGATGCTCAGATAATATTCAAATATCTGTTGGAGACTACGCCTACACAACAGGCTCAGGGAAAAACAAGGCAGCGCACCGTCAAACCATCGTCATCCTCGAATGTACCCGCTCGCATTTACCTAGATTTTCGCTAGTGCCCGAGAATGTTCTCCACAAAATTGGCAACTTTTTTGGCTACCCCGACATCAACTTCAACAGTCATCCAGAATTCTCCAACGCTATCGCCTAACCGGGCCAGACGAAGGCGCCATCCGCAACTGCTTTACCCCAAATATTTTGGCCTTTTTTGAAACACACCATAGCTTTTGCGTAGAAGGAATAGGGTCCGTTTTTCTGTACTACAAGCGCGACTATACTTGCCAGCCGCAAGATTGGCAAAAGCTGATGACCACTACCTTTCGGGTTTACAAACAGTTTTGCATTAGCTAGGCAGATAAGTAGGTATGTCAAATTATCTATAAAACGCATTTCGACTACGCTCAATGCTCGACGGCCCGTGAACCGAGGGTTGAGCGTAGTCGAAACCCGGTTACCAAAGCGAGCTTTAACTTAGCTGAATCTACTTAGTAAGCGGTTTGATCAAAATATAAGGTAACTACTCAGGCTGAAATACTGGAAGAACGGGATTGGTCGTAAACGTGGTTCTAAGGGCTTCGAGAACGGTAAGTCCCTGTTTTCGCAGCGTCGAGATGTAGCCGCGAATACGGCAGAATTGCTGGCTCCCAGTCGCCGCCCGAAAGCAGCCGGATATCTTCTGTTTGAGCTTCATCATGCGAACATCGCGTTCAGCTTGATTATTATCAAAAGGCACGCGAAAGTCGAACATGAAGGCTAAGACAGCCGTGTCATGTAAATCGAGTCGGTCGAGTAAGTTTTTCGGGGGCGCTTGTTTTGTCCGCCCTCGTTTTTTCGGAGCGTTTTCATCAACAGGTGGCGGTGGATTCGCCTCAAAGCCTGTCGTCAATATCGTCTGATACTTTAGTTCAAAGTCGTTGAGCGCTCGGGCGCTGAGAGCCTTTCTTCCATCTGCTTTGGCAATGTCCACTTGGGCTTTGATGTCGCATAAAAGCGTCATCATTTGTTCCGCCCACGGCTGCTCGTAGCGTTCAACGATAAACCGTAGTTCACGCAGATGATGAGCATTGCACAGGCTGTGAGCGCAATCATACCCGAAGTAACTTTGCCAACCATCATGGACGCTGATGCCGTTGAAGTTCGGCATCACGTCCATCTCCTCAATCGCGGCGCGTCCTCGCTTAGGATGGACAAAGTAGTA
>QBMC01000155.1 GCA_003242035.1 Nodosilinea foveolarum
CAGAAGGCAAAACCTATATGCCACATAGCCTTCGAGCGTTGTGTCACCCCTTCAGCTATCCGGTAAGTTTATGCATTTAATTACGGGTGCTAGTCAATAGTTCTGCTGAAACTAGACCCTGAAAACCTCACTTACTATACCAAGCGCGTTCTATACCAGGCGCGTTAGCTGAACCCGATATCGCTCTTTTTTAGTGACGACCACCTCACCGATTTCCAGCCGTCCTTTGCCCCGAATCGCAATCAAATCGCCCGTCTGTACCTTGTGGCTAGACTGCGTTACCGACTTCCAGTTCATGCGCACGTCGCCGCTCGTAATCATGTCGGCCATTTTGCTGCGCGACATCCCGAATCCAGCAGAGGCGATCGCATCCAATCGCATCGAAGCCTCCACCGTCGTCATTTCTTTCTTACGCGGCTCACGCACCCGCAGCTCACTAATCTCGATTTGGCTCGTCTTCACTGGCACCGAGCGCACCTGATTCAAGCTAGTACTCAAAAACTCAACCAGCTCCGGCACCACAATCGCCTGCGCCCCCCGCTCGCCCAGCACAATAATATCGCCCACCTTATCGCGCACCAGCCCAGTCCCCAACAGCGAGCCTAAAAAATCGCGATGAGACGCCGTATCAAACAAAAAATTACCGGCAATACTCAGTGCCGCCAGCGGAACGGCCTCACCTTCAAGCGAAATCTCTGAACGCGCGATGACCATCCGCTGACGCTCTGCCTGCGGGTAGCCGCCGCTTACCATCGTGTGAATATCCGTCAACTTCTTAAAAGCCGCCTCTGCCTCAGACAGCTCAGGGGGCGACAAAAAATCTGTCGCTACAGGTTCCCAAGTGCGAATCGCTTGCTCTGCTTTGTCAATCGCCCGAGAAAGTGCTTCTTTATTCTCAGAGTGCTTTAGCAAATCTTCTTTTGGGAGCATTAAAGTCTTCCTGTTAATGAGTAGTTGTTAAACAGCCGCCACTTCCGGCTCAGCCATCTCCACCTCACTTGGTAACCCATTCACCACTTCCGGCGAAATGTTGAAGTTTTTCGCAATCTCGCGAGCCGTCATTTTGGCACACATCATCACCGCAGGCGTCCCCCCACCCGGCTGAGTGTTCGCCCCCACCAGATAAAGGTTAGAGATGTCTTCGCTGTGGTTATGCGGACGGAAGAAGGCACTTTGCACCAGCACTGGCTCTACGCCAAACCCATTACCCAAATAGCTGTTGAGCGTTCCTTCAAAATAGTCAGGCGTCACGTGGCTCTGGTACACCAACCGCTCTTTCAGATCAGGAATATAGCCGCGCTCATCTAAGAAAGTCAGCACCTTCTCAGTTAGCTTCGGCCCTTCCACATCCCAGTCAATCCCGCTGGCATTGTTCGGCACAGGCACCAGCGTATAAGCCGCATGATGTCCGGGAGGAGCCATGCTTGGGTCAGTCAAAGAAGGTACGTGCAGATACTGTGAGAAATCGGGGCTGAGGATCTTTTTATCGAACAGCTCAGTGAGCAGTGGCTCGTAGCGTGGCCCCAATATAATGTTGTGGTGGCGCAGATCTAGATCTTCCAAACCGTCGGCTCTGAAGCCAAAGTAGATCACTAAAATCGACATCGACTGCCGGGTCAGCTTCACCTTCAGATCCTGGTTGATCAAACGATACTTAGGATCGATTAGCTTCATGTAAGTGTTGGCATAGTCACCATTGGAGACCACCAATTCAGCCTCATGGGTCGTCCCATCGGTTAAGGTAATTCCCTTAGCAACCTTCTTGCCAAACAGCGAGCCTTCTACATCAATTTTGGCAACTTCACTGTCGTAGTGCATCTGGCCGCCGAGTTCTTCAAACTTCCGCACAAAGCTGCGTACCAGCTCGCCCGTGCCCCCCATCGCAAAGTGAATGCCCCAGGTTTTTTCCACAAAGTGAATCATGGCGTAAATGGCTGGAACCGTCAGCGGGTTGCCCCCTACTAGCAGCGGCTCAAAGCTAAACACCTGCTGAAGCTTCGGACTTTTGAAGTAGCGTTTTACAAAAGAGAACAGGGGGCGAACGGCGTCCAGCTTCACTAAATCAGGCGCTATTTTGAGCATGGAGAACACGTCGCCAAAGTAGGTGTAGCCTAGCTCAATAAAACCTCGGTCGAAAATATCTCTAGCCGCTTTGTGAAAGCGCTCGTAGCCTTCTAAATCATCAGGCTCAATCGCTTCAATCTGACGACGAGTGCTTTCAGGATCGCCGTCGTAGTCGAAGTAGGTGCCGTCGTCGAAATAGATTCGGTAGAAGGGCAAAACAGGAACGATTTTGACATATTTAGACGTATTAGGCCCACCGCTGACGCCGGTTCTGATCCGGTCAGCCGGATCCATAATTTCCTCAGGAAAATCTGGAAGATGCAGTGCGGCGGCATCTCGCTCTAGCGAAAAAAGCTCTTCGATTAAATGCGGCACTGTCAGGACAGTCGGCCCCATGTCGAACGTAAAACCATCGGCTCGGCGCACGTAGGCTCTTCCACCGGGTGCATCTAGCTTTTCAAAAATAATGGTGTCAAATCCCAGGCTCTGTAATCGAATGCCCAAAGACAGCCCACCGATCCCCGAACCAATAATAATGGCTTTTTTGCGACTCATACCGTAGTTTCACTAGCTATACACTTCTTAGTATAAACCTCATTTAGGCTTGGGTGGGCGTGAATTTGGTTTGAAAACTACAGGACTTTTGAGCCGTTGGGATGATTTTTGGGCAGTGCTTTTGAATAGCTAACGCCATTGTCCATATTATTAAGCGACCAGTGGTATTCGATCGGGATTTGCGATCGCACACAGCTCTCCTCCAACTGTTTCTGCTGCGAAAACGCCTTACGCAACGTCACAATCAGATTTTGCAACTGTTCTTTCTGCGGCTGCTCCCGCGATATATTTCGCGCCGTCTGCCGCTCTAGTAATTGCAGCAAAAGCTCGTAGTGAATATGCGAAGGCAGCGGCAAACGAGAAGCTTGAGCCATGGGATTAGAGCCGTAGAAGAGTGTGTACTTCTACAGTTTATACGGCTTCTAATCCGGGCTGAGTGATGAGTGATGAGTGATGAGTGATGAGTGTTTAGAGGTTATCGGCCTAAGAGGGGCGCGATCGCTTTCCCCGGCTCCGGCTGCTTCATCAAAGCCTCTCCCACCAAAATTGCCTTAGCCCCAGCGTCAGTCACTGTTTTGACATCACTTGCCGTATGCAGCCCCGACTCACTCACAATCAGCAGGTTCCGCTGCTCAAGCTGCTCGCCGTAGATTGCCATTATTTGCTCAGTCGTCCCCAAGCTGACGCTGAAGTCTTCCAAGTTGCGATTGTTAATACCAATCAGCTCAATACCGTCTACTTTTAAGACGCGCTCAAATTCCTCAACGGTATGAGTCTCCACCAAGGCATCCAGTCCCAGCACTTTAGCAATTTTTACAAAGTAGTTAAGATCCTTATCCGAAAGAATCGCAGCAATCAGCAGAATCGCGTCAGCGCCAGCGAGCCTTGCTTTGTAAATTTGGTAAGGATAAATGATGAACTCTTTGCACAGCAGAGGTAGGTCTACCGCTTTGCGAATTTGAGCCAGATAGTCAAAGCTACCCTGAAAAAATTCGCTATCGGTCAGCACAGAGAGGCAGGCTGCACCCCCTTCCTCATAGCTACGGGCAATTTCTACCGGATCGAAATCCGCTCGAATCACGCCTTTACTCGGAGAAGCCTTCTTTACCTCAGTGATAATCGCCGGGGACTGTTTTTCCGCCTGCTGCCGCAACGTCCAAATGAAGCCTTTTGTCGCAGGCAGACCCTGAACCTGCTCCTGAAGCTTTTGCAAAGGAACCGCTTCACGCATTCGTGCCACTTCCGTTTCCTTATGCCACACAATCTTCTCTAAGATATTGCGCGGCTCAGAATCAGGCATTTTGATCTGGTACTGAAAGCTAGCGACGGAAACAGAGGGATTAGGAGGACGGCGACGGATTTTCATAAGGATGTGTTGTTTTAAAGCTCGCTGTGAATAGGGGGTAAAGGTGCAGTGCTTTTAGGCGCTATGTACGAGTCCCAAAGGTTACGGATAGAGGATATTGCTAGAAGGAGAAAGATAACGGCGCAAGCTCTGTAGGTCAGACTCATCCAGTTCGCGCCCGGTCGTCGGAAAAGTTGAGCAACAATGCCCGCACAAACAAACGACCAGAGAACAGAAGAAGCCATAAAGCCAGAAAAGAAGACAAGATAATGGCTAGTTACTGGCTCGGCAATACCCATAGCACCCATAGCGCTTCCCAATGCAGCCCAGTAAGCGATATTCTGAGGATTAGTGATAGAAAGCAAAATACCAGAGCGTAACGCTTTTCTATGTTGAGAAACAGTCTCACTAACTTGCGTGCCTAAGTCTCTGTTGGCTTCTTGCCACGAATCCCATGCCAGCCAAAGCAAATAAATCGCACCTGCAATACCAACTGGAAAGCGCAAAAAATCTATCTGCAAAAGCAGTCCGACACCAGCTAGTCCCAGCACTGCCCAAAGCGCATCACCCACAAGCGAGCCGAACTGAACTGCTAGAGCAGGCTTGAACCCGCCCTTAACGCCTTGACGGATTGTTTCTGCAAAAACAGCTCCAGGAGCGGCATTAAAAACGAATCCTAAAACGAACGCAGAAAAAAATAGCGTACTCATCTATCTATCCATCTTTGCGGCTGATCTCAATCTAGGCAACGCTCACTTTTGCTCGCTTATAAGCTTCGTCCAACACCTCAGAGAGAGTCGGATGCGTATGGACGTATTTTGATAGCTCGGTGACGGACTGCTTTTGGGCGATCGCATTAGCCGCCTCCTGAATCAAATCTGCCGCATGTAAGCCAATAATATGCGCCCCCATCACCTCACCCGTATCCTTGCGATACACCAGCTTAGCGAGTCCTTCAGTTTCACCCTCAGCCAGCGCCTTAGAATTCGCCTTAAAGTAGCTGCGCACATTCGCCACTTCAAAACCGCCTTCCTTGCCCGCTTCCTTCGCCGCCGGTTCCGTCATGCCGACAAAGCTCACCTCAGGATGCGTAAATGCTGCTGCTGGAATCGCGTTGTAGTCGAGCGTGCGATCACCCCCCAAAATATTGTCCACCGCCACAATGCCCTGAGCAGAAGCCGCGTGAGCCAACATCATCTTGCCAGTCGCATCGCCAATCGCCCATAGATGAGGCACCGGCTTACCATCGCGCAGCACCGCTAGCCGATCGTTCACCGGAATAAAGCCTCTGCGGTCAGTCTCCACCGCCACCATATTTAGGTCTAAATTCTTAGTCGCCGGAATTCTGCCCGTTGCTACCAAGCAAGCATCCACCTCCAGCACCTCAACCGTTTCCATCGTCTTAGGGTCGGCCAGCTCAATCACCACCGGCGATCCCGGCGTAATTTTCTTCGCCAATAAGCCCACCTTAGTTTCAATATCGCGCGGCTTAATCAACACCCGCTCCGCCTGCTTCGCAATATCCGGGTCAAACGTCGGCATCAACTGCGGCAATGCCTCAATCATCGTCACCTCAGAACCCAGCGCCGTATACACATCGGAAAACTCCAGACCGATATAGCCACTGCCGATAATCGCCACCCATTCCGGCAACCATTCCAGCCGAACCGCCTCATCGCTAGTAAAAACGGTCTTGCCGTCGGTCTCAATGCCTCTCGGTACAAATGGAATAGACCCCGGCGACAGAATAATGTCTTTAGCAGAAATCGTTTTAGTCCCGCTCTCACCAGTGATTGAAACCTTCTGCTTACCGGCAATCTTCGCCCAGCCGCGAATAATGTCCACGCCCAGCCGGGTCAAACTCCCCGTCAAATCGCCCTGAATCTTACCCACTAAATTCTTCGCATGGTTTGCAATCTGCTCGCGGTCAAACCCCACGCCCGCCAGACTAATGCCCATCGCCTTTAAGTGCTGTTCGTCGCGCATCTCGCGTACCTTTCCCGAAGCAGCCAGCAGCGCCTTAGACGGAATACAGCCCCGATTCACGCAGGTGCCGCCCATATCTCCGGCCTCGACAATCGCCGTCTTCAATCCCTTTTGCACCGCGTGAAGGGCCGCACCATGTCCGCCAACGCCAGCGCCGATAATCACCAAGTCGTAATCGAATGCTGCTTCCAAAGCTCTCTCCCGTATTAAGTCTGTATTCTATCTTCAAATACAGCGGTGGTTTTGCACAACTCGGAGTTTTTCCCAGCCGGACTTCGACTACGCTCAGCCCTCGAAAACGTAGCCCGGTGGCTGAGCGTAGCCGAAGCCACTCTCTCTCTGCCGCCGCGCCTCATACAGCAACAGCGCCGTCGAAACCGCCACATTCAGCGACTCCACCCCCGGCATCACCGGAATTTTCACCGCCCCAGAAGCGCAGTCCATCAGCGCCGCCGAAAGCCCCGCCCCTTCATTTCCCATCAAAAACACAGTGGGCGGTGTCAAATCTAGCTGCCAGTAGTCCAGATCAGCCGTGGCCGTTGTCGCAATCACCTGTACGCCGTTTTCCCTTAGCTTCGCGGCCTGCTGCGCCACATCCACCTTCGCCATCGGCAAACGAAACCATTGCCCCGCTGAAGCTCGCAGCACCTTGGGGCTATTCATATCTACGCTATCCGGACTCAGCCAAAGGCCATCACTGCCTGCTGCCGCTGCTGTGCGAATAATCGTGCCGAGGTTTCCAGGGTCTTGCAGCGTCTCTAAAATGACGCCTAAGCTCACCTGATCTTTGGGTTGGCTAGCGGCTTCTTCCCAGGCCGTGCGTTGGGGTGCGATCGCCACCACCCCATCAGGAGTCACCGTACTAGCAATTGATTTTAAGATCTCTGGTGAGACCAGTTCTGTCTGAGCAGATAGCGCGATCGCCCGCGCACAAATCTCTCCATACCGAGCCTGCCAATCCTCCGTATAGCAAAGCACCTCCAGCGGGTAGCCCGCCTCTCCAGCCGCCTCTATTAAATGAGTCCCTTCTAACAGCAAAGCACCCTGTTTACGCCGCTCTTTTGATTGTTTCAGCTTGCGCAATTGCTTTACGGTCGGGTTCTGCAAACTCGTGAGCATAATCTAATGATATTTAAAGTGCTGTGTATTTCTACTGACCGATAGGAAGTTTTGATTAATATAGGAAACCTGCGATCTCGATCACCCTCACCATAAAAAAAGCCCCCAGTTCGAGAAACTGAAGGACTCTTTTCTAATCATGACATTGGATGCGGAACCCGGGACTTGAACCCGGAAGTCCTTGCGAACACTAGAATCTGAATCTAGCGCGTCTACCAATTTCGCCAGTCCCGCAAAACAGACAATGCACAGAGCCTAAGCAAAACGCGCACTCTCCACGATTAACAATAATCTAGCAAGCCGGTTCATCCGTCAACAGCAATCCTAAGACATCCAGGCGAAACGCAGTCTCTTTGAGGAATTTCCACTAAAAGTAGGATGTCATTTCGTTGCGCTATCCTCTCATCTGTTCAAATCAACCGGGAGAAACTCGGAAGTTTCGGGTAGAATCCATACCAAATTCATAGAATTACGTCCGGTCAACATCACTCTGGTAAACACTTATGGCGGCTACTCCCGTTATGACTCCCCTTCAGTCCGTTATCGGATCTCCCAATCGCCCCCTTCCTGAAGCCATCTCTTCAGAATCCGTGATTGAAATCTGGGGCGGCGAACCACTCAGCGGGCATATCCCCGTTAGCGGCGCAAAAAATTCGGCGCTCGTCGTACTAGGGGGTACGCTGCTTTGTTCGGAAACCTGTCGCGTTCGCAACATTCCCGACCTGATGGACATTGGCCGCATGGCCGAAGTGCTGCTCGCCCTGGGCCTAAAGGTGAATCGCGCTGGCCACATGCTAGACGTAGACGCCAGCCACGTTAGCCATTCGAAAGCCCCCTACGACATTGTGAGCAAGCTGCGAGCGAGCTTTTTCGTTATCGGCCCCTTGCTCGCTCGTTTAGGCGTAGCCCGCGTTCCTTTACCCGGAGGCTGTGCCATTGGCGCTCGCCCCGTAGCGCTGCATATTCGCGGCCTACAAGCTCTGGGCGCACAGGTACACATGGATCATGGCGTTGTCCATGCGTATGTTCCAGGCGCGCGCGGTAAGCTCAAAGGAGCCAAAATTTATCTGGACTATCCGAGCGTTGGCGCAACCGAAACGCTGATGATGGCCGCGACGCTAGCCGAAGGCGAAACCGTCATCGAAAACGCGGCACAAGAACCTGAAGTGGTCGATCTGGCCAATTTTTGTATTGCGATGGGCGCAAAAATTCGCGGTGCAGGCACCAACACCATCATCATTACCGGCGTTCCTAGCCTCCACGCGACGGACTACTCCATCATCCCCGACCGCATCGAAGCGGGCACGTACCTAGTCGCAGGCGCACTCACCAAATCGGAGATTACCGTTGGCCCTGTTGATCCTAGCCACCTCACGCCGCTGCTGGCCAAACTGCGCGAAACCGGCTCAAAAGTGGAAATAGAAGAGAACATGAACATCCGCATTTCTCCAGGCGAAAAGATTGCGTCCGTAGATGTGCAAACATTGCCCTACCCTGGATTCCCGACCGATATGCAGGCCCAGTTTATGGCCCTACTGACGCTGGCCGACGGCAATAGCATCGTCACCGAAACCGTATTCGAAAATCGGTTGCAGCATGTCGCCGAATTTAACCGGATGGGCGCAGATATTAAGCTAAAAGGTGATTGCGCAGTGATTCGTGGCGTTAGCCATTTGTCTGGAGCACCGGTTACCGGAAGTGATCTGAGGGCTTCGGCAGCATTGGCGATCGCCGGTTTAGCGGCCAAAGGTAAAACCACCCTCCACGGGCTGCACCACCTAGACAGGGGCTACGAACGGTTTGAAGAAAAGCTGCGCAACGTCGGCGCTAAGCTTAGACGCATTCCGCTTAGCGAAGTAGATAGTGCTGCTCAGCCGACAATTGGAGCCGAGAATTAGGCCGCCGAGGAAAGGGGTTAGCTCGCTATAATCATGAGGTGTGTAAAAGCCAGTGGCACTACGCAAACTTTTTTTTGCAAACTCTTTTATGGCTTCTTCCAATAAGTCCCTACTCATCGGGCTAACCGCTAATCACTTTCGCCACCCACTAGATAAGCAAGCCACCCAAACGCTCAAGCAGCTACCCGGCCTAGACGTAGCCATTCGTAGCCTGCTTGGGCCAATGGGCGAACAGTTTTTCTATTTAGAAAACATTGCGTCGAGCATACTAGTCGGCCCAAACCAGCTACCAGAGCTACATCAATCACTCTGTGAAGCCTGCCGAGTGCTAGATCTAGAAGTGCCACAGCTCTACATCAAGCAGCACCCGGTGCCAAACGCCTACACATTTGCCATGCGAGGGAAACGGCCCTTCATCGTTGTACACACCTCCCTCATCGAGCTACTGACCCCGGCTGAAGTACAGGCTGTGCTCGGCCACGAACTAGGCCATCTCAAATGCGACCACGGCGTATACCTGACGCTAGCCAATCTACTTACCCTGGCCACAAGCCAGCTTCCCTTTGGCAACGTGCTGATGCAAAACTGGCAGTCGCAGATTATGGAATGGGTGCGCTGCGCAGAATTCACCTGCGACAGAGCCGCCTTACTCGCCACCCAGGACGCTCGCACCGTAGCCTCCGTACTGATGAAGCTTTCGGGCGGTTCGCCAACGCTTTCTCCCCTGCTAAATTTAGATGCCTTTATCGATCAGGCCCGCTCCTACGATGCCATTAGTGAGAGCGACCTGGGCGAAATGCTCAAAAAGCTGAAGACCGATGAGCTGAGCCATCCAGTGCCCGTGCTCCGCGCCCGAGAAATCGACCGTTGGGCTAGCACACCGGAGTATCAGGCATTATTAGGTAGCCGACCTTTAGCAGGCCAAGAGAGCAGCGACGAAAAAAGAGGCTGGCGCAATTGGTAAATAGATCTGTAAGAAAGTCGCTCGGTTCGGTATACTAAAGTGCCTGCTTAAAGGGCTACCGGGCAAGTGGCGGAATTGGTAGACGCACCACACTCAAAATGTGGCGACTTCGGTTGTGAGAGTTCGAGTCTCTCCTTGCCCATAAATGAAAATTTATCTGTTTCTCTAATGGCGGCGATGCGTCAGGTCGTAAATGTGTCCGAAAAAGGAACTCACCGTAACTTAGCGTATTCTTAACGGCTGCGGAGTTTGGCCGCGAGTACTGGCTAAAGACAGAACTGAACCTGTGAGAACCAGCACAAGAAGGGTGCATCTATAGAGGGATAGACCCCTCCTCATGTGCTGCTCTATACCCTGACCTGATTAGCTTTTCGACCTTCTCTTTCTTTTTATATTTCGGGAATCCTTCTCGCTATCTGGGCAGTCTAGGCGCAGCCACTTTGCAAAGACTCAAGGGCGTCCGTTGATAGATATTATTTCCCCTCAAAATCCGTTGGCAATCGCCGCCCTTTATTACATTCGGCTAGACACGCATAATCACAGTGCGCTCTTTAAAAACGACGTAGCTGAAAACGAAGACAGTGAAAGTAAAACCGTCTCTGCCACCTCTTTTTCTCAAATTGCAGCGGACGAACTGCAAGCGGCGGCTAAGCGCAAAGGAATCACTATAAACCAATGGGCAGTTGCACCCAACGCTGTCTATGCCCTGGTTTATATTAAAGAGAACCGGCTAGAGCAAAGGTATAGAGTTGGTAAGCCCAGAGCGCTCACCTCTTTTGTCGCTGGCGTGAAAGCGGCTACGGCAAAACGAATTAATCTGGTGCGCAACCAGCCGGGGTGTCCGGTGTGGAAACGAAGCTATAAAGAACAACGGATAGACGACGACGTAACGCTCGCCCGCCTGGTGAAGCAAATGAAAGCGATTGAGAACGAAGTCTATGGGTAGCGAGCTATTGAGTTAAATAAGCTCCACCAAAGGAAACTATCTAAGGATCAAGGACTAAATAAGAGGGCCGATATCGCTGATAATGACGGTCTGCTCATAAAATTCTAGGCAGGTAGCAGT
>QBMC01000156.1 GCA_003242035.1 Nodosilinea foveolarum
AGTTGCCCGATGCTCCTTCTTTAATTCCTCTAGCTACGACCTGAATCCTTACGATTTGTCTTTTTCCGATGTCTTTTTCTTTTCTATTTGAATCTTTTCAAGTATTTCACTAGCTGGGGAATCACGACGATCTTGCGGTATTAGCTCCCCTCTCACTGCTAGGTCTAAGATTAGCTCCCGTAGCTTTTTAATACCATCAGGCGCAGAGAATGCAGTATCAAAATGCTTTTCCAGTAGCTCCACTACTTACTACCTCCTAAAGCCTGCATCAGCTCCTGTTTCAAAGAATCCTGTACCATTTTCAAGCGCTCAGCAATCTCCAAATACTCCGCCATCAGCTCATCCGGATCGCCCAAATCTATCTCTACTTCGTGAGGATTCTTACTGTCTAAGTTGTAATTCCCCTTCGCAATCTCCTTAGCCGAAACCTTCCAAGCATACTCACTCGTCTTCCGCTTCTTCCACCACTTCTTCTCCCGGTCAAACTCCCCAATCGTCAGCGGTCTCGTCCGCGAATAAGCCTTGTACCCTTCCGGATAAGGATGCTCAAAAAACCAAACATTCTTAGTCGGCCCGCCCTTCTCAAAGAACAGAATATTCGTAGAAATACTCGTATATGGACTAAACACGCCCTTCGGCAATCGCACAATCGTATGCAAATTAAATTCTTCTAGCAGCTCCCGCTTCAGCGTCGTCTTCACCCCTTCCCCAAACAAAAACCCATCCGGCAACACCACCGCCGCCCGCCCCGACTCATGCTTCAGCAAATGCATAATCAACGCCATAAACAAATCAGCCGTCTCCCGCGTCTGATACTTCTTCAAAAAGTTCGTCTCAATCCCATCCTCCTCCATCCCCCCAAACGGCGGATTCGTAATGATAATATCCACCCGATCCTTCGGCGTGTAGCTCTGTAGCTGCTTGCTCAGCGTATTGTCATGGCGAATATTCGTCGGCACATCAATGCCATGCAGCATCATATTCGTCATCGCTAGCATATGCGGCAGCGACTTCTTCTCAATCCCATTCACGCTGCGCTGCAACGTCTTCCGGTCATCCGCATTCTTCACCTGCCTATCCAAATGATCAATCGTACAGGCCAAAAATCCCCCCGTCCCACAGGCCGGATCAAGCACCCTTTCCCCCAACTGCGGATTCAAAATATCCACCATAAACTGAGTCACCGCACGGGGCGTATAGTACTCCCCCGCATTCCCCGCCGACTGAAGATCCGCCAAAATCTTCTCGTAAATATCGTTAAATACGTGGCGGTCATCCTGCCGATTAAAGTCTAAATCCGCCTCAATCGTATTAATCACCTGCCGCAGCAGCGTCCCCGACTTCATATAGTTATAGGCATCCTCAAACACCGAGCCAATCACCCGGCCCCGAGGCGTCACCCCCGCCCTCGTCGCCAAACCCTGAAGCGCCGGAAACAAGTCGTTATTCACAAAATCAACCAGCTCCTCCCCCGTCATCCCCTCCGGGTTTTTCGCCCAATTACACCAGCGAAACCGACTCGGCAACGGCGATGTATAGTCCTCCTCCGTAAACGCCCACTCCGCCTCCTTATCATCAAAAATCTTCAAAAACAGCATCCACACTAGCTGACTAATGCGCTGAGCATCCCCATCGACGCCCACATCCTTCCGCATAATGTCTTGAATCGTTTTAACTAGCGTTCTTATCGACATGCCTTACCTGTTTCCGCCTGTGCATTACGCACTATAAAGCGCCTGAGTCAATTCTTGCAAAGCCGCCAAATAAGCCGTCCGTCCGCCAAAGGCCCAGGCAATCTCCATTGGCGTCCCCAGCTCCGTAAACGGCGACACCGTCAAAATCTGCTTATTCTCAATCTGCGCCACCCCCTCATCCGCATACTTCTCTAGCAGCGCCTCCAGCACCCGCCGCGCCTGCGGCCCATACTTGGCAAAATAGTCGCGCTTGCGCACCTCATCCACCCGCTCCCGCCGCGTCAGCGGTGGCCGATCCCACACCACATGACAAATCAAATCAAACGGATCGAAGTCTCGGCCCACTTCCTCCGCCAGCGCCTCCAGCAAAATCCCCTCATTCGTCAGCTCTTCCAAAATCGCCTGCTTCCTATCTGCCCCACTCCACCGACTCAAAAAGTCATTCAGCGAAGCATACTCACCCGTCAGCTTATTGCGCGTATAGTCCTTCAGCGACTCCGTAATCAGCCTGCCGTCCGCATCAAAATACTGCACCCGCTCAGCCGCCACCCGCACCTCCACGTCGTCCACCACATAGCGCCGCACCTTGGCACCGTCTTCCTCACCCACGCCAAACCGTTCATCGGTCTCCGTAGAATAAGTCCCCTTTGCTTCAGTCCCCGCCGCTAGCTCATCCGGCGGCACGGGCGAATCATCCCAGTCCTGCGGCTCATATATCTGCACCGGATCGCCGTTAAAGTCTGGATCGGCAAACAGCTCGCTCGCCCGCTTAAAGTCAATAATCGTAAAATAGTACTTGTCGTAGTCCTCGTTAATGCGAGTGCCGCGCCCAATTGTCTGCTTAAACTCCGTCATCGACGCAATCCGCTGATCTAGCACAATTAGCTTGCAGGTTTGCGCATCTACTCCCGTTGTCATCAGCTTAGAAGTGGTCACAATCACCGGATAGGTGCTCTCTGGGAAAATGAAGTTGTCTAGCTCCGCCTTTCCCTCCTTTTCATCGCCGGTAATCTGCATCACGTACTTGTGGTTTTGCTTCACTAGGTCGCTATTTTCATTAATCAGCGCCTGCCGCATCCGCCGCGCATGGTCGATATTTTCACAAAACACAATCGTCTTATCAAAGCGATTCGTCTGCTTCAAATACTCAGAAATCTTCTCGGCCACTAGCTGATTGCGCCGCGTTAGCACCAGCGTCTTATCAAAGTCTTTCTGGTTGTAGATTCTATCTTCAATCTCGTTGCCGTAGATATCCACCATGCCCCGATCTGGTCGCCAGCCCGATAGATCTCGATCTAAGTCGATGCGCACCACCTTATACGGCGCAAGGAATCCATCGTCTATACCTTGCCTCAGCGAATAGGTATAAATCGGCTCTCCAAAATAATCAATGTTAGAAACTGCTTTCGTTTCCTTGGGCGTTGCCGTCAGGCCAATCTGCGTCGCCGCCGAAAAATACTCCAAAATTTCTCGCCAAGCCGAGTCTTCCTTTGCGCTCCCCCGATGACACTCATCAATCACAATCAGATCAAAAAAGCCCGGACTAAACTGCTTATAAATGTTCTGTTCTTCTTCCGCACCCGTTACCGCCTGATACAGCGATAGATAAATCTCGTAAGACTTATCCGCCTGTCGCTTTTTAATCTTGGTCATCGCCGTCCCAAACGGCTTAAAGTCGTTCGTCATGGTCTGATCGACCAGGATATTGCGATCCGCCAAGAACAGAATTCGCTTTTTTGCCTTTGCCTTCCACAGCCGCCAAATAATCTGAAACGCCGTAAAGGTTTTACCCGTGCCCGTCGCCATCACTAGTAGAATGCGATTTTGGTTTTGGGCGATCGCCTCAGTAGTCTTATTAATCGCCAGTAGCTGATAGTAGCGCGGCGTCTTATCACCGCCCCCGCCGTAATAATCCTGCGTCACTAGCTCGGTTTGCCGCTCGCTCAGCCCCTTATGAGCCGACCACCACTGCCACAGCGTCTCTGGCGAAGGAAACTCATCTAGCGTCAGCTCGCGCTCAATTATCCCATCGGTCGCAATTTGGTTGTGGAATAAGAAGCGATCTCCATTCGAGCTAAACACAAACGGCACCTCCAGCATCTTGGCATACCCTAGCCCCTGCTGCATTCCCGCCCCCACCGCCAGCGTATTCTTTTTCGCCTCTACCACCGCAATCGGAATATTCGGCTGATAAAACAGCACATAGTCCGCCCGCTTATTTTTCGCCCGCGTATGCAGCTTCCCCCGCACAATAATGCGCCCAGCCGTCAGCGAAAACTCCTCTCGCACCTGCGTCGCTACATCCCAACCCGCCCGCACAATCGCGGGCGTAATATATTGCGTACAAATGTCGCGCTCAGACAGCAGCTTCTTATTCATGCATCAGGCTCTAATCAGGCTTATCAAATGCATACTGCAACAAAACCCATCCAACCGACCGGCTTTAACTCACAAAGAAGACGTTTCAACGTAAATTTCAGCGAGTTTATGAAGCTCATATGTGCCCGATAAGGCGGGGTGGGTCGGCCCATGCCGAGACTAGCCGACTATGATCAACGCGTATGATCGAACAGTCAGAGCCGCCTGCCTTTCGCAAATAGCGATCGCCCGCCCAACTCACTACTTAATCTGCATTGCAAGCTGCTCTTTTTTCTTGTTCGCAATCAGGTTCTTAGTCGCATTAATCGCCCTAGCCGTTGCCGTCGATAGCTCATCAAACTTCCAGCTCGCTTCGCTACCCGCTTCATGAACGCCAAACTTATAGAAGCCATCCGCCTTACCCGCTAGCTCTTTTACAGCATTGTCAATGCCGTCAATATCGCCAGACTTGTAGCGATTAGTCTCTTTACCCGGCTTAATCGTGCCGCCCGTTTTATTGTCAGAGGCCCAAACTTCGCCGTCTACCACCCAAAACTGCTCAAACGTGCCCTTCTCTTTTTTAGATTGCGCCTTACCGAAGCCTTTGTTTTTCGCCATGACTGATGTAGTGTCCATAATTTAAGGTTACCTGGTGTGATTATACAGACAAGCGATCGCACCCATACAGTGCTATATGATGGCACCCTAGCCGCAGGTAATTTAGCCCTATGCCCCTAAAACGCGCGATTCGGCTGTTCCCCTGGCGGCGTCAGCCGGTCTCTGGCGAACAGTTGCCCAAACGCTATGCCAAATCGCCCGAAGGTCGTGCCATTATCAGACTCGCTTTAGCTTCGCCAGAGGCCCTGCTGATGCCCTTTGAAAGCTTTCCGGCTCGCTTTGGTAAAGCCGTTGAAGACGCAGACAATCCGCCTGTCGTTAACCTGAATAAGGAGCTGGTTGACTATTTGTTTGCGCGACTCGGAGAACTAGGCGATGAAGAGCTGCTGCTGCGAATCTCGCTTCCAGCAGGGGCTATCTCCATGCCCAAGCAAGGGCAGACAGAGCCTGCTGAGTCTCTGCCCCATTTAGAGATTGCGATTCAGCGGTATTTCGCCTATTTGGAGAGTACCCGGCGGCAAAATTTGACTCAGCTTGCTCGCGATGCGCTGCTGCTAGGCGTATTGGGGACGGGGGCTTTGGGGCTGTCGGTGCTGATTGACGAGCGGGGGGTGATTCCGAGCGAGGGCATTGGACTACCGCTGTTGAACCAGGGAGTGACTATTTTTGGCTGGCTTACCTGCTGGGAGGCTTTGGCCAATGCCCTTTGGAACTGGCGACCGCTATACCAGCATCTGCGCATGTCTCAGCGCTTACAGGCCGCAAAAATAGAGATTGCCGTTATCTGATGGCATGGGCGTTGGCATCGCCTTCCCGTAGGGAAATCGCGAGCTAAAACTGTCATACTAAAAGCGGAAATTTCCTACTCTATATCTCGTCTCTTCAATGATTTCTCCGGCTAGTATCGCTACTCAAGATTCAAATGCTCAAGATTCAACTGTTCAAACCTTAGATAGTCAAACCGACAGTCAAGCCTTAGATAGTCAAGCCGACAGTCAAACGTCGATTGCGCCCGTTGGTTTAGGTTGGTCTGGCAAAGCGGCGATCGCGGTTTGTGCCAAAATCGTAGGCGAACGCATCGACACCAAAGCAATAGAACGGGCGAAAGAACCCAAGATCGAACAAGCGGGAATAATTGCCACCAATCCTCTCATTATTAAAGCCGGGACTACGGGCTGTGCGGTGATTTTGCGCTACGGCGTTATTGTCACCTTCGACCTGAGCCTAGCAGAAGAAAAAGCGCTGCTAACAACTTTGCAACCCTACATTCGAGAGCCAATTTCCCAAGATATTTCAGAGAATCTGCCGCTAACCTTTCGGCCCAAAGCCAAAGAGCGCTTGGAGAACGGCACCTTATACTTGCAAGCTTGCAGCGCCGAACGACTGCAAGTTGTTGCCGAGGCGCTAGGAAAAAGCGTGGTGCTCGACTATTACGAAACGGAAGTTTCTAGCCTGTTTACAAAAATCAAGCCTTTTGCCACCGCCATTCAGGGAAAAACGCGCAAGCCCCCAAAAGAAGAAGAACTTTTAGAGCTGATTGGCGGCACGCTCTTGATTCAACAAAAGATGGTAGGCATTGTTGAAGTCGGTGAAAAACCAGACCCCATTTGGGACTACCCCGAACTAGACCGGCTGTACCGGCGCTTGGAGGACGAATACGAACTTAAAGAACGGCTGATTGCGTTAGAGCGCAAGCTAGCCCTTGTTTCTACATCGGTCGAAACCTCTTTGAGCATTTTGCAACGCGACAGCAGTCATCGCGTGGAATGGTACATTACTATCCTAATTGTGATTGAAATTGCGATCGCCCTATACGAGATTTGGACAAAGTAATGTGTTTAGCGTAATTGGGCGATCGCCTGCCCAGCTAGCCAGCCCGTCGTCCAGGCACTTTGGAAATTGAAGCCGCCGGTAACTCCGTCAATGTCTAAAATTTCTCCTGCCAAGTACAAACCCTCACACTGACGGCTCTCCATCGTCTTAAAATCGACCTCCTTCAGCCGGACGCCGCCACAGGTGACGAACTCGTCTTTAAAGGTGCCTTTACCCATCACTTCATAAGTGCCCTGAGTCAGTTCTTGTACCAGTTTGTTGATCTGCTTTTTAGCGAGGTTGGCCCAGGTGATCGCCGGATCGATTTCGTTGCGCACTAATAGATATTGCCAGAGCCGCTTGGAGATAGGAGAGAACGGGCTAAAGGCCGCGATCGCCTTTTTACTATTAGCCGCCTTTGCCTGAAGCAGCTCAGCGCGAACTTGATCTTGAGAAAATGCGGGCAACCAGTTCACGGTTAGCAGAGCCTTGTAGCGCTGAGTATGCAACAATCTCGCGCCCCAAGCCGACAGCTTCAGCACCGCAGGCCCGCTGAGTCCCCAGTGAGTAATTAGCAGCGGGCCAGTCTGCATTAGCGGCTTTACGCCCTCTGCTTTTAGCCGCAGGTCTACCGGATCGACCGCCACGCCGCTGAGCTGATGCAGCCGTTTATCAGCCACGTTGAAGGTAAATAGTGAGGGCACAGAAGTTTCGAGCGTATGACCGAGGGCTTTAGCAACGCGGAGTCCGACGGGGCTACTGCCGGTGGTAAGAAGCAGGCGATCGCACACAATGGAATGGGGCTTGTCCGGTTTTGAAGATTTTAGAGACAGCTCGAAGGTGTTTTTTTGTTTGGTGATGTGGGTGATGGGCGATCGCACCTTTACTTGCACTCCGGCCCGCTGCGCCGCCTCAGTCAAACAGTCCACAATGGTCGCGGAGTCGTCCGTCACCGGAAACATCCGTCCGTCGGCTTCGGTTTTTAGCTTTACGCCGCGCTGACTGAACCAGGCCACGGTGTCTTTAGGTTGAAATCGGCTGAAGGCACCCCGCAGGGCTTTGCCACCACGCGGATAGTTTTGTACGAGCTGAGCCGGTTCGAAGCAGTGATGCGTCACGTTGCAGCGACCGCCGCCAGAGATCCGCACCTTGGCGAGCGGTTGGGGGCCAGCTTCGTAGAGGGTAACGCGAGTGTGGGGATGTTGAGCAGCAGCGATCGCGCCAAAAAAGCCCGCCGCTCCCCCGCCCACTACTGCCACATTCAGCGCTTTACTCATTCAATAACTTTACAAATACAACTAGACCCATTAGTATCACAGCATACACAGCAACAATCATCTTAAAACCTCAGACAGAAACCAGCTTTTTTAGATGTAACCTTCTTCGTATAGAAAAACTATATCGTCAGGCAATTGGATTTGCCTACGGTCTGTTCTAAGCTACAGAGTATTAAACACGTTACAGATTTCACCTTCATGGCAGACAGAGAACAGATCAAAAAGCACCTTGCCCAAAGCGCCACCATCAAGCTAGACGGCATCTCAAAGCCGACAAAAGGCGACGAAGCGAAGAAAATGCGCATGATGGAACATGTGCAAAAGAGCAAAGGTAAGCTCTAGGGTAAACCGACAGATTGGGCGGCGATCGCATCCGTCTTAGCCGCCATCACAAAATCATTTTGGTGCAGTCCGTTAATCGCATGTGTCCACCAGGTCACCGTCACCTTGCCCCACTCCGTCAGCAAAGCCGGATGGTGACCGGCCGATTCAGCCACTTCACCCACCGCGTTTGTAAAAGCCAGCGCCTGCCGAAAGGTCTTAAACCGATACTGCTTTTGCAGTTGCGACACGCCATCCGCCTGAATGAGCGACCATCCAGACAGGTGAGTGAGCAACTGCGCAATCTCTTCGGCGGTAGCAGGCGGCATAGAGCCAGAGCAAGGAATGCAGACTTGTGAGGCTAGGGGTTTAGAGTTCTCAGACATCGTGAATGAGTGATGGGGCCAGCTACATCACCAGATTTAATTTTGAAGTAACGGGCGGACAGGGTTGAGTCAACATTAATGTTGAGCTTAACGTCTTTCTTTGGGCATATATTCAGAATAGTATCGAGACGCCACACGGCTAAAGATTGTTTAACAAACGATAGGGAATTCACAGTCATGTCACTTTTAGGGGCGATAGAAGCCGGTGGCACAAAGTTTGTTTGTGCGGTAGGAACAGGCCCCGACGATCTGAGATCGGTCACCCGCATTCCAACCACAACGCCCGAAGAAACGCTTCCTCAAGCACTTAATTTTTTTCGTCAGCAAATAAAGTCAGAAGGGGCTTTAGACGCAATCGGAATCGGTGCGTTTGGCCCGGTAGATGTGCGCGCCGACTCTCCTACTTTTGGCTGGTTTTTGAACACCCCCAAACCAGGTTGGCAACAAATTGACTTTGCCGGGTTGCTCAGGCGCGAGCTAACGGTTCCCATTGGGTTCGATACAGATGTTAATGCTGCCGCGCTGGGCGAGCACCAGTGGGGAAATGCGCAAGGGTTAGAGACGTTTATCTATCTAACCGTGGGTACGGGCATTGGTGGAGGTGGTTTGGTCGGCGGCAGGCCCATTCGCGGACTGTTGCATCCGGAAATGGGTCATATCTTGATTCCGCACAATTTGTCAGTCGATCCATTTGTCGGATCTTGTCCCTTTCATCAAGATTGTTTAGAAGGGTTGGCCTCTGGATTTGCGATGGAAAAAAGGTGGGGCCAAAGGGCAGATTCTCTCCCTGCCGATCATCCCGCCTGGGCTTTAGAGGCTGATTATTTAGCGACGGGCCTGGTTAACTTTATTTTGATGCTTTCGCCCGAGCGGATTATTATGGGCGGCGGCGTGATGGCCCAGAAGCAGCTTTTCTCATTAATGCGTTCTCAGGTTCGCGAAAAGCTAAATAATTATCTAGATGTGCCTAAAATTATCAGCGAGATTGAGGACTATATTGTGCCGCCAAAGCTAGGTGATAAAGCTGGCATCCTGGGTGCTTTGGCGTTAGCTCAGCAGGCGCTGGAAGCTGAAGCGTAGAGGGGAACGGCTTACGTAAATAGGGGAACTATCTATGGTCTCACGAACGATCTAGAAGCTGGCATAAAAGAGATCAGAAATGGAGCAGCTATCTACAAAGAGAAAGGTGATGTCCAAGGCGCAGCCGTTGAAGCAGTTTGCGGACGACCTACAGCGCAGCATAGATAGCGGAGCCGGGGAAGAAGAACTTGAAGAAGAAAGAAGAATTGCAGAGGAGGAAGAATAAGGATAGAGCCGATTAAGCATCAGGTAGGCGGTTTTAGCTATGGTATTGAAGCTGTCTACCGATGCCTTTAGAAGTAGGCTATAGAACCGTGATTCATTTCTCATTTGTTTTAGTTGAACCTGGAGAACCGGGTAATATCGGCGCTGCGGCCCGCGCGATGAACACGATGGGCTTTAGCGATTTACGCCTGGTACGGCCCAAGGCAGACCATCTTAGCAGTTTGGCAAAAGCGTTTGCGCATGGCTCCGAACATCTTTTAGACGCTGCGCCAGTGCATAATCAACTGGCAGACGCGCTGACTGATATCGACTTAGCCTGCGCAACTACGGCGCGGCATAGAATTCAGAAGCATCACTATGTTTCGGCTAGAGCGCTGCCGGATGAGCTGCAACAGAAGGGCGATATTCTGCAAAGGGTAGCGATTGTGTTTGGCAGCGAACGCTCGGGGCTAAGCAATCAGGACGTGGCGCTGTGCGATTTGCTTACGACTGTGCCGCAGGCCAACTTGCAGCCCTCGCTAAATCTCTCGCAGGCCGTGATGATTTACAGCTATGTTCTCGCGGAACAACAAACTCAGGTGCAGATTACCGATCAGCGGTTGAACAGCGAGCAGATACCGGTGGAGCAGTACAGAGCGCTGAAGTCTTCGTTAGGAGAGCTGATGCAGAGAGTGGGACTGTCTGAGCGGTATCGGGGGTATGTTTTGAAGGCGATCGCTCGCCTTGGCTACGAAGACCTCAAGCTCATTCAAAACATCAAAACCTTCACCAGCAGCAAACTCGATCAGTTAGAAAACAAGCCACTCGAATAACCATTTATTTCGTTAGGTAATTCTCCACAAAAGCGACTATGCCCAAGCAGGTTCCGAAGCAACACTTGTTGGCAAATATTCTAAAATTAACAAACGCAAGTAGTCTAGTAGGCTTATATAAAGTCTCATCCGCTCGGATTCAATCGAATCATCGAAGAAGAAATGAGCGACTACTGGAACATTAAACACATTGAGGTGCCTTAGGACTGACCCATCAATAACTGTCATTTTCATCTGATTCCATCAGGCTTTAAGCTTGTCAGGCTAGGCGTCATTTCCGAGAGGAGAGTCACGATGACATTTGAATTTCGTAATCAG
>QBMC01000157.1 GCA_003242035.1 Nodosilinea foveolarum
CAGATTCTATCTGATTGAGCTTACATAGTCTCTCATGCCACTTTTAATTACACCCCCCACCAACCCACCAACCCCGATCCGGGTTCTAGATAGTTACCGATGCCAACGAGAACAGCCGCAAGGCCAACAAAGCTATGCAGCACCGCGACTAGCTCCGGCATTTCGGTCATTTCTACTCGCGATGCAAGAAATGCACCGATGACAACACCCAGCACAATCACCGCAATCAGCACCGTGTAGTTGCTGATTGCGGCACCTAGAGCGGTAGCACCAACTGCCAGCGCCATGCCAATGATGCCGTAAAGATTGCCACGTTTGGCGGTTTCTTGATTAGACAGTCCGCCCAGACTCAAGATGAACAGAATAATGGCCGCGATATAAGCAACCGTAACTATATTGTTGGACATGAATTAAATTCCTATTGTTTCTGCTGCAACTCTGTTTAATTTAGAAAGGAAGAATTAGGTGAAATAGCACAATTAATCAACCCACCCCTGCGCCCCTCCAGAGGGGATTTACTTCAGGCTAGGTGGCAAAAGATAACTGCGCTTATTGCCATAAGTAGATCCCCTCTCGGGAGGGGTGCCCGACAGGGCGGGGTGGGTCAACCTCTTTGCCGCAGCCGCCCCTATCTCCTAAACATCTTGAGCATTCGCTGGGTAACCAGGAAGCCGCCCGAGATATTAATAGTGCCGACTAGGATGGCGATCGCCCCCAACACAGTCGTGGTCGTCCACTCACCAGACAATTGCAACAACCCACCGATAATAATGATGCCGCTAATTGCATTCGTCACGCTCATCAAAGGCGTATGCAGCGAAGGACTCACATTCCAAATCACCTGCCAGCCGACGAAGCAAGCCAAAATAAATACGGTGAAATGAGAGAGAAAAGAAGGCGGCGCAATCAGGCCAAGCGTTACCACCGCCGCACCGAGCGCGCCATAGCCGATCCACTGGGTTAGTGGAGAACTGCCTTTCGTGTCTGCGCCCAGCACCTGAGCATCCAGCTCGCTCTGAGGGTTGGCAACGGGAGTTGCTGCGGGACGCTCCCGCTTCGGGGCAGGCCAGGTAATCTCACCGTCGTAAGTAATTAGCGCACCACGCACCGCCTCGTCCTCAAAGTCGATTTTGTACTCGTTTGAGCCGCCCATATCGCTGAGCAGATGATACAGATTGTTGCCGTAGAGCTGGCTAGACTGACTCGCCATTCGGCTAGGAAAATCGGTGATGCCGATAATCGTCACATTGTTGTAGCTATAGATTTCGTTGGGTTTGGTGACCGCACAGTTGCCACCCTGCTCAGCGGCCATATCTACCACCACAGACCCCGGCTTCATGCTCTCCACCATGTCTTGCGTAATCAGCAAAGGGGCTTTCTTGCCCGGAATTAGCGCCGTCGTGATGATGATATCGACTTCTTTTGCCTGCTCTGCAAACAGCGTCATTTCAGCGGCAATAAACTCTGGACTCATCGTTTTGGCATAGCCGCCTTCACCAGTGCCGTCTTCCTCAAAGACCAGCTCCAAAAACTCCGCGCCCATACTCTCTACCTGCTCTTTCACCACCGGCCGCGTGTCAAACGCTCGCACAATTGCGCCCAAGCTCTTAGCCGCACCAATCGCCGCCAGTCCAGCCACCCCTGCGCCAATTACCATCACTTTGCAAGGCGGCACTTTGCCCGCCGCCGTAATCTGCCCGGTAAAGAACCGTCCAAACTGATTAGCCGCTTCAATCACAGCTCTATAGCCCGCGATGTTGGCCATTGAGCTGAGCGCGTCCATCTTTTGCGCTCTGCTAATGCGCGGAATGGCATCCATCGCCAGCACCGCCGCGCCCCGGCTAGAGAGATGATTCACCAAATCTGTATTTTGAGCGGGCCAAATAAAGCTGATTAGCGACTGGTGCGCGTCTAGCATGTCGGCTTCGTGCTGCCCGTTGGGATGCGGCGCGGGGGGCTGAACCTTGAGCACAACATCGGCGCGGTTCCACAGCTCTGTAGCGGTGCTGACAATTTCGCAACCGGCAGATTGGTAAGCCGCGTTGCTGAATTTAGCGGCCTCGCCTGCGTTACTTTCGACTAAAACCTCAAACCCAAGTTTTTGCAGTCGTTTTACCGTGTCGGGGGTGGCCGCTACTCGATGTTCTCCGGCGGCAATCTCTTTAGGGATACCAATTTTTTTGGCGACTACCTTCTGCTCCGACCTGTTCTCGAGTGCATTCTCTTGAGGCGTGTCTTTTTGAATCGCAAGCGTCATGGCTTCTCCTAGCTAAATAGACTGGGCTAAATAGACTGGGCTAAATGAACTGGGCTAAATGAACTGGGCTAAATAGACTGATTTATTTTTGGTTGGCAAATATTGGCAGAGAGTAATATTGGCAGAGAATAAATGCGCAGCGAAAGGGAGGATTACAAAGGTTGACCTCCGGTATTAAAAGTTTTTGAAGCCCTTTTCGCGTCTATTCACTTAAGAAACCGTCCACCGAATCAGGCAGGTGTCCTGCCGGTGATGTTAGACGTAATATAAGTAAAGCGTTGTTAACGTCCGGCTATAAATCCCGACTACTTCGACGCTGCACTAATTACACCTGTTTTTGAGGAGTTGTCGCGTCATGGCTGCTAAGCATTCTGTATTTCGTTTGTTGTCGGGGTTGTTTCTGTCTGGCGCGGCGATCGCCACCACGCTAACTATCTTGCCAACTCAACCTGGCTTTGCCCAAACTAGCCAGGGCCTAACCATTTTCGGCGGCGTAGATTCCGAGTTTCGCCTGCCCTACACGCTCCGTAACAACAGCCCCCGCAACACCCGCGCTGCCTACTTCCTGCGGGTTCCAGGGACTCGCGTAGAAGCCGCTGTCTCCAGATTGCGCATTACCTACCCTGATGCGTTTACCGACCGCAACGGTGTCTTCGATCCTGAAAACATTCAGGTGCTACGGGGCAAAGGCAGCAAAGGTCGCGAAATTCCGGTCGATCAGGTGGTTTGGAGCGAAGAGAGCGGCCAGATCGACATCTACATGAGCGAAGACATCCCTGCCGACACCAGCTTTGTGATTGCGATGAAAGGCATCCGCAATCCTGATCGTTTTGGGATGCAGCGCTTTAATTTGCAGACCGAATCGCGGGGCGATGTGCGCGCTCGCTACATCGGCACCTGGGAACTGCTGGTTGCAGAAGAGATGGGTAACCGGTAGAATGCTAAATCCGTGCTTGCTTCTTGAATAGGCAATCGGCAGGCCAGCTAAATGGGCCACCGGGCTAGAAGTAAGCGCTCTAGATTTTAGCAAGACTGTACTCAGGAGACCCCCTATCATGACTAAGCGAACCCTCGGCGGCACTTCCCGCAAGCGTAAAAGAGTATCGGGCTTTCGAGCCAGAATGCGCACTAAAAACGGTCGCAATGTAATTAAAGCGCGTCGCAGCAAAGGTCGTGCGCGGTTAGCCGCATAGATTTAGTGGTATGGCGCTGCCCAAGCAAAACCGACTCAGGTCTTCTCGCGACTTTGGGAAGGTGCACCGTAAGGGTAAGCGAGCTTCTGCTTTAGCGCTGTCTGTGAGAGCGCTAAAGCAGACAAGCGTTGGCCAAAAGCCTGTGCTTAGAGCGGATAGGTCTTCGATAGATGAGCAGGGCGTAGGCGAACAGTTGTCTGCGCCTTCGTCGTGTTTTGGAATTTCTATTAGCAAAAAGGTGAGTAAGCGAGCGGTGGTTCGCAATCGGATTAAGCGGCAGCTACGGGCGATTATTCGTGATCGCCTAGCAGACATCCATCCGGGGTGGCAGGTTGTAATCGTCGTTAGGGCCTCAGCGGTAGAGTGCGATTTTGCCGACTTTTTGAGAGAATTAGATTACTTGCTAAAAAGGCTAAGCGTAATTAGCAAAAGCTAATTGCTAGCACTCGTTAAAAGTATAGATTTCAGAAACATAGATTTAAGACTAGAGGTTAGTCATGGCGATTAAAGAAGACGTGTATTACGAAGGTGGCCCGCACATTGGAGAGCTGCTTTTTAATATCATGCTGGCCTTTACGATTATCTGTATTCCGCTGGCCGTGGGCGCTTTTGTGCGGGCGCTGTGGCTGCGCTATCGGATTACTGACCGGCGGATTTCGATTACCGGTGGCTGGATGGGGCGCGATCGCACCGACATTATCTATTCAGAAATTGCCAAAGTGGTAACCGTGCCTCGGGGTTTAGGCGCTTGGGGCGACATGGTGCTTACGCTTAAAGACGGCAGCCGAATTGAAATGCGAGCAGTCCCTAAGTTTAGAGAGCTATACGACTTTGTGACTGACAAAATTTCACCGCAGGCTAAGGTTGCAAGCGGTGCTGTGGGCGCGGTATAGGCTGCCGCGCCAATCTTTTCTCCGGTAGGTAGTTTTCCATTCAATCGCCTGCCTCAAAGCAGATTTGTCCGGAAAAACGCCTGTCTACGCGGACGAAGTAGTGGCTACTATGGGCGGCTTTAGGTTGGGTAAACCGAAACGCCGCCTCTATTTGTGTCTGTGCAAAACAGCCGATTGGGTAAATAAATCGGCCTACCCTGCACCAACACCGTCAATATTCAGATAAATTAAAGGCAACGGCTCTACTACAAGCCTCCAAAATCAAGACCGCTAAACAGCACACCAGACAAAGACCTACTTCAAGAGCGCGCGCATGGACTTCGGTATCGGCTTTCTTTCGAACAATGTAATGCTGCCAATCCTAGATTTTTTCTATGGAATTGTGCCTAGCTACGGACTGGCGATTGTCGCCCTCACCCTAGTCATTCGCTTTGCGCTGTATCCGCTCAATGCGGGTTCTATTCGCAACATGCGCAAAATGAAGGTAGCCAACCCGATCATGCAGAAGCGCATGGCCGAGACGAAGGAGCGCTACAAAGACGATCCGGTGAAGCAGCAAGAGGAAATTAAAGGACTTTACTCTGAGTTCGGTAATCCGCTCGCGGGCTGCTTTCCGGTGGTCTTGCAAATGCCGATTCTGTTCGCGCTGTTTGCGACGCTGCGGGGATCGCCGTTTGCCAATACTAACCTGCCGGTGAATTTGGAGATTGTGCCCCAAGCGGCCATTGAGCAAGTAGAGCAGTCTCCTTTGGTTACTAAACCTAGCAATGTTTTTGTGGCCGACGGCGAGCACTTTCGCGTAGGGGCCGTGGTGTCCACTGGCCCGAAAATTGGCGTTGGCGACACGACTAGAATCGAACTGCGCTCTGTAGATAACAAGTCTTTGGATGAGCTAAGAGAGGAGTACCGGGAAGAAGGCGTTGACATTACGCCAAAGTGGAATGTGACCAAGGGCAGTGAGCTGGTTGAGGTGCAAAGCGATGGCACCCTCAAGGCGCTGGCTCCTGGCGACGTGACGATTCAGGCAGAGGTGCCGGGTCTGGCGGCTGATAAGGGCTTTTTGTTTATTGAAAAGCTGGGTCGCATTGGCGTGACGGGCGAGAACGGCGAAATTCACTGGGATATTCTCAGTATGATTGTGTTCTTCGGCCTGAGCCTGTACGTGAGTCAGCAGGTGACGAATGGGGGTAATACCGCAGGCGATACCAGTAACGATCAGCAGCAGGCGATCGCCAAATTCACCCCGATCATCTTCTCCGGTATGTTTTTGTTCTTCCCACTGCCTGCCGGTGTGTTGATGTACATGGTCATTGCCAACATCTTTCAGACGGCACAGTCCTTTATTCTCTACCGAGAGCCGATGCCAGAAAACCTGCAAAAGCTGGTAGACGAGCAGGAAAGAAAGGCCAAAGTAAAGTCGGGTGATCGCGGTGCGCTAGCGTTTGAACCAGGCAGCAAGAAAGCCGCCAAGACCGTAGACGTTAAGGCAACGACCGTGAAAAACAAGAGTCTGAACAGCAAGGCGGCTAATAATAAGTCGGCTAACAACTCTGGCGCTAAGAAAAAGGTCTCCAAGAAGAAAGGCTAGCGGTCAACCGCACTGCTTACGCGCCTTGATTGACCTGGCCTCTTTGTTATCCGACAAAGGGGCCTTTTCGGTTTTTAATCCATTTTCCAGGCTATCTGCGCCCGTTTGAGTCATCTATACATATCAGAAAAAGGCTTAATACTCGCGCTACGAATGCAGCTAGGTTGGTAATATGTATAGCGAACGTCGGATGCACATCTTTGAAGGAGAGGCTGCGTCTTAACGTAGTGATGCCCCTTGGTCTATACGCACGTTTGCGAGTTACTTTGCCCGGAGTTAGAGATAGGTAGATGAGCAACCCGATAGAAGAAGGCGTTAATTGGCTAACAGAGCTACTAACGCTTCAGGGCATGAACGCCGAAGTGAAGAGCGAAGCGCGCAACGGGGATCTAGGCGATGACAGCTACTGGCTAACCATTGAGACGGATTCGCTGTCGGAAGCTCAGGTGGAGGCGCTGATTGGAGAACGCGGCCAGGTACTTGATTCCATGCAGTACTTAGCTAATGCAACGCTTAATATGGGCCGAGCCGAAGACGAGCAGCACGCTTACACGCTAGAGATTTCGGGCTATCGTCAGCAGCGGCAGGGCGAGCTAAAAACCATGGCAGATGAGGCAGCAGAGCAAGTAAAGGCCAGCGGCGAGGAATATGAAATGAAGGGACTGTCCTCGGCGGAAAGGCGGCAGTTGCACGGACTGCTCGGTGAGTATGAGGGTTTGGAGACGTTTAGCCGAGGGCGAGAACCCGAGCGGCATTTGGTGGTTAAGCTGGCCGGGACTGACAGCGAGGATGATACAGCTAACGACGATGATATCGCTAGTGACGATGATGAGTAAATGCGCTAGCTGACTCAGCTTGTCTGGGGTGAATCTTCAGAATTTCATGCCAGACTATAGTTCACCCCAGATCATAACGATATCTTTGCAGACAATGAGAGCTATTCACATTCCGCAATTGCTAAACGCGCCTAATAAAACGATTGCCATAGAGGTTGACGAACATCTGAGTAGTCTAGAAACCCTGACGGCGGTGAAGGGCGAAATGAGCGTGACCCATCAGGGGACGTATTTAGACGTGAAGGGCAAGGCCGGGGCGATTATGACTTTGGAGTGCGATCGCTGCTTGCAAAGCTACAACACCCGCGTCCAGGTGGATGCCTCTGAACTAGTGTGGCTAGAAGAGGCGTCCTCAGACGAGGTGATAGAAAAAGAGGTCGATTTGGAGGATTTGGTGGAGTCAATTCCGCCCAGTGGACATTTTCAGCCGGACGAGTGGCTTTACGAGCAAATGTGTCTGGCTATTCCGCAAAAGCAAATTTGCAACGCAGACTGCGAAGGCATTGCCTTCAAAAATCCTGAGCCGAGCGCTGATGAACAAATAGACCATCGCTGGGCGGCACTATCTTCTTTAAAGCAGCAGTTGGCCGAATAGGTGCCTTATAGACTGAGCCTACGCATTGGCTAAAGGATTATCATCTGTAGGTAGCGGGCAATTTGGTTCGCTGCATACAGAAGTTATTGGGCGGGTAGTCGAAATGCGTTTTAGTGAAGAGCTGAGTTTGTTAGTGCGATCGCGCTATCCACTCATCTACATTTCTACCCGCGAAGAAGAACGGGCCGAAAGTGCGATCTCTCGGTGCGCCGAAGACATGGGCGGCAATCGCAGCGTCTATACCTGGGACTATGTAGACGGCTATCAGGGCAACCCCAACGATCAGGGCTTTGGCAGACGTAATCCGCTCCAGGCGCTAGAGCTAATCGAAAAGCTGCCCGCTAGCGCCGCAGCACTCTTTGTCCTACGGGACTATCACCGCTTTTTAGAAGATATTGCCATCTCTCGCAAGCTGCGCAATCTGCTCAAGCTGCTAAAGTCTCAGCCCAAGAATATCATCATTCTCTCGACTCAGCTCGCAGTGCCAGACGAGCTGAGCAATATTGTGACGCTGCTAGAATTTCCGCTGCCAGACGTGAGCGAAATTCGCGATGAGGTCGAAAACATTTTGGGCGCGACGGGCAGCGTTTTGTCCTCCTCAGAAGTCAGCGAGCTAGTGCGATCTTGCCAGGGTTTGCCCATAGAGCGCATCCGCCGAGTGCTAGCCAGAGGGATTGCGGCGAATGGCACCTTCGAGCCGAGCGATATTGACCTAGTTTTAGAAGAGAAGCAGCAGACCATTCGCCAAACGCAGATTCTAGAGTTTTATCCGGCAAGCGAAAGAATCTCAGATATTGGCGGACTGGATAATTTGAAAGACTGGCTGCTAAAAAGAGGCAGTGCTTTTTCTGAAAAGGCTCGTCAGTACGGGTTGCCGCATCCGCGCGGACTGATGCTGGTGGGCATTCAGGGCACGGGGAAGTCTTTGACGGCGAAGGCGATCGCTCATCACTGGCATTTGCCCTTACTCCGACTAGACGTAGGTCGACTCTTTGGCGGGCTAGTCGGCGAGTCAGAGTCTCGAACGCGCCAAATGATTCAGCTAGCAGAAGCCTTGGCTCCTTGCATTCTATGGATTGATGAAATCGACAAGGCGTTTGCCGGGTTCGACGGTCGCGGCGATTCGGGAACGACAAGCCGCGTGTTTGGCACCTTTATTACCTGGCTAGCTGAAAAATCTTCGCCGGTATTTGTGGTGGCAACAGCCAACAACATTCAGTCTTTACCGCCCGAAATGCTGCGTCGCGGCCGCTTCGACGAAATCTTTTTTGTGGGTTTGCCCACCCAAGAAGAAAGAGAAGCCATTTTCTCGGTGCATATCTCTCGCCTGCGACCTCACAATCTCTCGGCTTACGACCTCAACCGACTGGCCTACGAAACGCCTGATTTTTCGGGCGCGGAAATAGAGCAATCGCTAATTGAGGCAATGCATATTGGCTTTAGCCAAAACCGCGACTTTACTAACGAAGATGTTTTAGAGGCGGTAAGCCAAATTATTCCGCTGGCTCGAACCGCGCAGCAGCAGATTGAGGCTTTGCAAGACTGGGCGGCGGCGGGCAAGGCGCGGATGGCTTCACGGGGTGGGGGATTGAGCGATCGCCTCAATCAACAGCGAAAGATCCCTGAAAGCTAGCTATGTTGTACATATTCAGCGGGTTGCCAGCCACAGGAAAATCAACCTTAGCAGTGGTGTTAGCCAAATCGCGGAATGCAGTCTATCTCCGTTTAGACACAATAGAGCAAGCAATCAAAGAATCGACAGGACTAGAAGTGGGGCCTGAAGGCTATGCGGCGGCCTACGCACTAGCTGCCGATAATCTGGCCATCGGGCTAGAAGTAGTTGCTGACTCGGTTAATGCGCTGGAAATTACTCGTAGCGGATGGCGTAGCGCAGTTCTGAATTCCGACTGCGCTTTTGTAGAACTAGAGATAGTCTGTTCTGACGCTGAAGAACATAAGCGCAGAGTCGAGAATAGGAAAGCGACCATCAGTGGTCTAAAAATACCGACTTGGCAGCAGGTTGTAAATCGTGATTATGTGGAGTGGAGGAGCGATCGCATCTTGATCGATACGGCAGGCGAAACACCCCAACAAAGTATTCGTAAAATGTTTCTCGCACTGGGACTATCGCAACCTCAGAGAGATCGCCTCAATCAACCGCGAAGAATCTCCGAAGGCTAGCTTCAAAATGAGAACGGTGCTCAAATCCTTTACCTATTTCACGCTTCACGCTATAACCATAGGACTTCCGCATCTGTAGTGCTTGTCATGGTGATGAAAAACTTTCTACTCGGTCTCAGCAAGTTCGTACTTGGCATCATCTTAGCGATGCTCATCATGTCGATTGCGGGTCTGGCAATGGCAAGATTTTTTATGACTCGTATGGTCGAGCTGCCCGAACGCCCAACCTACGATAGCGAGCTGCCCGAAGCCGACCGCCCAAATCCGACCGCGTCCGACTCAGAGGCCTCGCTGACGACGCCAAAAGTCGTCGTCAGCGAGGCGGCAAAACCTGAAGAGAAGCCGAAAAACGAAGAGGAGGCGCTGCAATCAGGCGAATATAAAGCGACCGTTAACCAGTCTGTCGGCCTAATTTTGCGAGACGGGCCAGGGCCAGACTACGGTCAGATTGGCGGGATTGAATATCAGCAAAGCATGGTTGTAGTGGCCGAAGACAACGGCTGGCTGAAGGTAAAGCTAAGCAATGGTCAAACCGGCTGGATTAAAGACGGCAACATCAGCCGAGAGTAATTCGAGGAGTCGTGAGCTTGAGCATTCTCTGGCGCTAAGACATTAAGAAAAATTGTCTGGCATAACGGTTCGTTACAGAACAGCGATAGCTGAGTTCGAAACCCAACTAAAGGCGCGATACTCAGTTGAGCGATCATTAGTTGTCGGCTGAACGTAGTCGGCCAAAGGTGTTATGTACAACAACAATTCTAGAGACTGGTTGAATTCTTTGGTCGTTGCCGGACTAGGCGCTGGCGTCATGACGTCTTTTGCAGTTGGGCAGGGGCAGAACCCTATTTTGGCTTTGGGAGTTACGGCGATCGCAGCGGTCACAGCCGTTACAATAGACGGCCTGCTGTAGAGACGGCTTATCTTTATTACACGTGAATTGCCGTAAATAGCGAACTTAAGATTCTTTCTGCTCAAAAATTAGCGTCTTGAGTTCTACTGGGGACATGACGGGAACTGACAACGCTGTAACCAACAGATTTAGCACCCTGTGCCTGCACCGACACATCCAGGGCCGCTCGTCTCCACTTAGAGCTAGGCGCACAGCCATCAACGCATTAGTAGTATTCAATTTGCTAGGCGATGGCTCAAGGAATGCCTTAGGACTGACCCATCAATAACTGTCATTTTCATCTGATTCCATCAGGCTTTAAGCTTGTCAGGCTAGGCGTCATTTCCGAGAGGAGAGTCACGATGACATTTGAATTTCGTAATCAG
>QBMC01000158.1 GCA_003242035.1 Nodosilinea foveolarum
GCTTCGGCTACGCTCAGCCACCTGGCAACATGCAACGAGGGCTGAGCGTAGCCGAAGCCCGGTTATCCCCACCCATCCCCCGATCTGCTAATCTGACCCCTTCAGGTAAAATGCAGGGGCAAACTGCGAACGTCAGCAACGGTAAGAGGTCACCCATGCAGGGGAAGCAAAAAAATTGGCGCTGGAAGATAGCCGCAAGTGGTTTGCTGGCAAGCGGTTTGGTGTTAGGTACAAATAACTTCAAGGCACCGGCCCAGACGCAAGCCCTAATCGCCCAGACCCCAACGCTACAACCGGCGACAGAAAGCCCCGAGCTTGAAGCCCTACCCCTCACCCGCCTCGCCCAGCAACAGCGCGACGCCGAAGCTGCCAACACCGTCCTCACCGCCACGCTCGTCGCCCTGTCTCTCCTTTTCGGCATCGGTATTCTGATGCTGTGGTCGCTGCGCAAGTCGGCTATCCGAGAAGTCGTCAGCATTATGAGTGCGCAAAGTAGCGAACTCGCCGAGCTAGAAAACAAAGTCCATAACGCCACCCGCAGCCTGAATAGAATTTTGGCCGATGCCGACGAAGCTTCCGGCGAACTTCAGGGTCGCTCCGCCAATTTCCAAAGAGAAGTTACCGCTCAGCGGCAGGTTTTGCAGAGTCTGATAGAAGACTTAGACGCCTTCAAGCAGCAAACCGCTCGAAACTGGGAGCATCAGCTAGAAAATGTCAACGAGAAGTTAGAGGCCACTGTTACCGATTTTTCAGCCGTCACCGAAGATTTGCAAAGGCGAGCAAAGCAAAGTCTGGAAGACATGAAAACCGAAACCGCTGTAGAAAGTCAACGAATTCTGCAAAGGTTCACCACCTCCGAGTCCGAATTTTCTCGTCATGTTGGCGTGATTAAAGAAGAAACTCAGCGCCGCAAAACCGCTTTCTTCGACGAAATAGAGCGCAAAGAATCTGTTCTTTCTGACCAGCTCGGCAGCTTGCAGGCAGAAACCATCGCTGAACAAGAGCGAATTGTTGCCTCACTGATTAAAACCGGAAACGAGTTTGGGCCAAAGCTTTCTGAAGCCGAAGCCGAAGCCAAAGAAAGAATAGAACAGCAGCGCGATCGCTCCCTAGAAACTCTCCAAGCCGCCGAAGCCAAAGCCGCCCAAGACCTTGTCGAAATCCAGGCCAGCGCTCTAGGCCGCAAAGACCTAGCCCTACAAAACATCCAACAATCCACCGAAGAACTCCGCTCGCAGTTCAACGCCATTCGCAACGAGGTCGAAAGCCGTAAAACCGACATGATGCAGGGCCTGCGACAATCTGCCGACGGCTTCCTTACGCAGTTCGCCACGCTCAAAGCCGACGTAGAAGGTCGAAAAGGCACCATTCTCGGCGACATGGATCGCGTTGCTAACGACTTTAAAGAACAGATTTCTAGCCTCCAAACGGGCGTTAGCGAAGAACGCAGCTACACCATCAACCAACTGCAAGCCACCGCTGAAGGCTTCCGCGCCCAAATCGCCAACATGGGTAACGATGTAGACACTCGCAAAACCCAGCTCTACACCGAACTCACCGAGACCGCTCGCGAATTTTCCACTCAGCTCAACGCGCTACAGGGAGACTTGGGCGAACAAAGAGAAGGCGCGCTAGGCATTGTAAAACAGCTCCAGGGCGAATTTGAGCAAGAGTTAAGCACCTTGCAGTCAGGTATCAGCAGCGAACGACAGCAGTTGTTGCGATCGCTCAAAGAAATCGAAAGCAGCTTCACTGGCGAACTCACTGGCGTCCGCAACACCGTCATGAGTCGCCGCGATGTCATCCTCGAAAAGCTCAACAGCTTCGACAGTCGCCTGGGCGAACAAATCGGCGAACTTGCCGCTGCCGCCGCCGAACGCCAAAAATCAGCCCAAGAGCGCCTCGCCATCATCGAAGAAAAGTTCGCGCAAACCTTGAACGCTCTGGAGTCAAACCTAAACCAGCGTCAGGACAGCGCCCTCACCGAACTCAACCAGGTAAAAGAAGGCATTCAGGCCAAACTCACCGCTCTCGAAAGCGAAGCCGAAGCCGAAAAGCAGCAGATTATGCAACAGCTAGGCAAAGTTACCCCCGAATACGTTGCCGACTCCTTTATGAGTACATCTCAAACCCAAATAGAAGACCTCTCCAAACAGCTCAACCGGCTTAAAGACAATCGCCCTGAACTCTTCCTCACCGCCGATGAGTTCATTCAAGACGGTGAGGAAAAGCTCAAGAACGAACAATACGAAGCCGCCCTCACCGCCTACGACAGAGCCTTAGAAGTTCAGCCCACCAACGCCGATCTTCAGTTCAGCCGCAGCCAAGTTCTCACCGAACTCGACAGAAAAGAAGAAGCCCTTGCCGCCTTACGCGAAGTCACTCGGCTAGATCCCAACAACAACGACGCTTGGTATCAAACCGGCCTGCTTCTGCGAGAACAGCGTAAATACGAAGCAGCCCTCAGCGCCTTCGAAACCGTCATCGAAAGCGATCCAGCCGATGCTAAAACCTGGCTGAATAAAGGTATGGTACTTAGCCGCCTGCGCAAACGAGAAGAAGCCATCGCAGCCTTCGACCGAGCCATCGACATCAACGCCGACTACCACGAAGCCTGGGTCAATCGCGGCGTCGCCTTTGGCATTTTGCAAGCCCACGAAGAAGCCTTCGAGTCCTTCGATCAGGCCGTAAAGCTACAGAGCAACGATGCGGTGGCTTGGCTCAATCGCGGCTTGGCTCTCACTGAACTAGAACGATTTGAAGAAGCGATCGCCTCCTTCGACAAAGCCGTCCGCTTCAAACCCAATCTAGCAAAAGCTTGGGATAATCGGGGCTACGTACAGATGAAGTTAGGGCGCGATCGCGATGCCTTGAAGAGCTTTGAGAAAGCGATCGCTGCCAACCCCAACTACGCCAAAGCCTACTATAACCGCGCCCTCTGCTACGCCCTCCAGCGCGAAAACGACCTCGCCCTAGAAAACCTCCAGCAAGCCGTCCGCATCGAACCTAGCTACAAACAAGAAGCCCTCGCCGACGAGATTTTCGAAGACATCTGGAGCGACGACTGGTTCAAAGAGCTAGTCGGACAATAGATAAGGACACCTCCAATGCGTCGGGCCAGCAAAATATCCGCTAGGAGAGCGGGGAACACTGAGGCAACCGAGTATGAAACCAAGCGCAATGAAGAAAAAAGTTGTTTTTATTATGGGGACAGCCCACTGCGGCTCTACCTTGTTGACGCTTGTTTTAGGCAGCCATTCCAACTGTAGAGCGCTTGGAGAAGTCAGCAATCTTCCTGAATTTCATCGTCAAGCGCGATCGCCCTGCTCAGTCTGCCAAAAAGACTGTCAGTTTTGGGGAAACACCCTTTCCAGCCAAGACATGCAGACGCTTTCTCAAGGGTTTGCCGAGCGCAGAATTCATCCGCACATTCCGCTAAAGCTAGAAAAAGCGGTGCGCGGTCTGCTCAAGAACGATCAGGTCTTCAATCCTTATTCACTCATTGCTGCCAAAACGGATGAAGCGGTGCTCATTGACTCCACCAAAACGGTCTACTGGCTAGAGAAGAAGCTGGCTGCCCGAGAATTTCGAGCAGGCAAGCTCGACGCTCAGCTCATTCACCTCATTCGCGATGGCCGCGCCGTCATGAACTCTTACTCTAGACGTAAGCAATACCAGGGGCTAAGTGCCGAGCAGTTGGGTCAACAGTTTGGCGAGCTGTGGATGAATCGAATCAACAACGAGCACAGGTTTTTTGACGGCTTTTCGGGTAAAAAGATCAGGCTGCGGTACGAGGAATTTGCTACTCATACAGAAGCCACTCTCAAAAATTTGTGTACCTGGCTAGACTTAGACTTTCAGCCCGATATGGTGAACTACTGGAAGTACGAACACCACACTATCTCCGGCAATTCAGGGACTCATTCTTTAATTAGCAAACATCAAGAGTCTACGCCCGAGCAGCCAATCGCCGTTCGAGCAAAACCCATCGCCAAAAAAGAATTTTCCATCCGGTTAGATCAGCGGTGGCAAACCAAACTATCTCCCGAGCAAATCGCCGCGTTTTACAACAGCACAGGCAACCTGAACGAAGCCTACGAATGGAACTAAAAACAGACCTATTCTTCGGGCCACGGAGCAGAGTCTTCCGCTGCCAGCGGCCTGTCCTCTTGGGGTACTTTTTTAACTTTATAAGGAGATTTTGTGTCCTCTTTTTTCCCGCCGGGAATAAGTGTCAACTGCTTGGGTTCATTCGGCTGGCTGACTGAGTTGATTCCGGGCTGCGATCGCCTACGTCTCGACACCCCTTCCTCGCTCGTTTGCTCAGCCACCACCTCATACAACAGCGCCATTTTTCCACTCGTCCCTTTACGCAACACCCGTCCTAGCCGCTGCACATACTCCCGAGTAGACCCACTCCCCGATAGTAAAATCGCGATCCTCGCATCAGGCACATCAACGCCTTCGTTCAACACATGAGAAACAACAATCGCGCTGTAGTCGCCGCTGCGGAACTTGTTCAAAATATTGTGCCGTTCTTTCACAGGCGTCTGATGCGTAATCGCTGGAATCAAAAAGTCCTGAGAGATCTTATAAACAGTCGCATTATCATTAGTAAAAATTAAAGTGCGATCTGGATAGTGCTGATCCAACAACTTTTCTAGCACGGTCAGCTTACCTGCTGTCCCCAGCGCAATGTTCTTCGCCTCCCGATGCGCCAACATCGCCCGCCGCCCTGCCGAAGACTTAGCGCTCGCCTGCACAAACCGCTGCCATCCCTCCGCACTGCTTAACCAAATATTCGACTTTTGTAAGAACTCGTTTCGCTGTTGCTGGAGCGTTTCGTAGCGATCGCGCTCCTCCTCACTCAACTGCACCTTTAGCTGAATAATTTGATAAGGAGCCAGCGCCGTCCCCGACAGCTCCTCCGCCGTCCGCCGATACACCACTGGCCCCAGCAGCGCATCTAAATCCTCATGCTTCCCATCTGTTCTTTCTGGCGTCGCCGTCAATCCCAACCGGTAAGGCGCAATCGAATATTCAGAAATACTGCGCAGAAAGTCGCTCGGCAAATGATGACATTCATCACAAATTAGCAGCGCATAGAGATTGCCTAAGTCTTCGGCATAGATAGCAGCGCTGCTGTAGGTGGCGACTAGGATTGGGGTGCGATCGCGCGATCCACCCCCCAGCAAACCCACCTCAACCCCCGGAAACGCCTTTTCTAAATCCGCATACCACTGATGCATCAAATCCAGCGTTGGCACCGTAATCAGCGTTCGCCTCGGCGTCGCCTGCATCACCATCTGCGCCAAATACGTCTTTCCCGCCGCCGTAGGCAAAACCACCACTCCGCGCCGCGCATTCCCCTTCCAAGCGTCCAGCGCCTCCTGCTGATGCGCATAAGGCGTCAGCTTCAAATCCGCCTGCAAGTCCAGCGCCTCAAACGTCTGCACCTTATCCTCAAAGCGCACACCCTCCGCCCGCAGCGCCTCCACCAAAGGCCGATACTTGTCCGCAGGCACCCGAAACCGCTCAATCCGGTCATCCCAAACCGCAAAGTCAATCCACGCCTTCCCCCTCGGCGGCGGATGTAAAACCAGCGTTCCGCGATCAAACTTTAGCGTCGGCGTTCTGACCATAAACAAGGTGTAGCAGCGTTCAGTTTCTATACCCTATAGTAAAGGCAAAGGTTTAGTCTCGACAGCCCATACACTCTCTACAAAGGTCGCTAAACTAGATTAATCTTGTAATAATCCTCGTACCTTCGGATGATCTCGCACCGTGTCAAAGCTGGTGTCGTTCAACACTTTCAAAGTGTAAATGCTTGGATTAGTTTGCATAGCCTGCCGTAGGTAAATGCCTGCTGCTGTCGGATTATCCATCAGTGCGTAGCTAGCCGCCAATCCATACCAGGCGTTCGGATTGGGCACTTCATATTGCAAAGAGCACCAAAAGCTTTTGATTGCCTCGTGGTGCTTAAACAACCGATTGAGCAGCGTCCCGCGATAATTCCAGGCATAGTGACAGCTCGGTTTAATCGCCACCGTCCGATCTAAACTCTCAATCGCGGGCTGAACGTACTCCAAGGCGGCCTGCGCCAGTGCCCGGTTGTACCAAGTATGGTAGCGATCGCTCTTCAACTCAACCGCCCGATCAAAACTCTCCAACGCCTGCTCGTACTGCTCTAGCTTCAGCAGCGCCCGACCCCGGTTGTACCAAATTTTATCGCTATTTGGCTCACAGCTCAGCGCCCGATCAAAGCTATCTATCGACGATGGATATAGCCCTAAGCCACCCCTTGACCGTGCCAAGCTTTAGCATTTGTTGGGTCTAGCCGTAACAGCTCGCGAAAATCCTTCAGTGCCGCTTCATGCTCGCGCATTTGGACATAGGTTTGCGCTCTATACAGCAGAGCCTGAGTGTTTTGGGATTCCTGTGCGATCGCCTGAGAAAACGTCTCCACTGCTTACAGATACTCACCGTTATTTCGCAGCACAAATCCCCGCTGAATCAGCGTCTCGATATCTTGCGCCTGAGCTTGCGTCTGCGCCTGCTTGTCAAAATCAGCAAAAGAAGAAACCACAGCCTGTAACGATGAGTGATCGCAAGAAACACTACCTAGCTCTAGTCTGCCCAACCTTAGTGGATGGGATGTCTCAACTCGCAGACAGGCAAACCCCAAAACTAGCCAATGTTCACATTCGCGCTCGACTCACCGTTCAATCAGGGAGCGATCGCTATAAAATTTGTATGTCCAACCCATCACTCCCCAAACGCAACATGCCTGAAGCAAATCCCCCCTCAGCCCCTACCGGATTTCGCATCGAAAAGGATTCCATGGGAGAGCGAGAAATTCCCAACAGCGCCTACTACGGCATCCAAACCCTACGCGCCATCGAGAACTTTCCGATTAGCGGCATCAAACCCCTCGCAACTTACGTCGATGCCTGTTTGCTGATTAAAAAAGCGACCGCCATCGCCAACGGCGAACTCGACTGCATCCCCGAAGATATCAGCCAAGCCATCGTTCAGGCCACCCACGAAATTCTCGGTGGAGATCTGCGCGACCAGTTTGTTGTCGATGTTTATCAGGCAGGAGCGGGCACCTCTCATCACATGAACGTCAATGAGGTGCTGGCCAACCGAGCGCTCGAAATTTTGAACGACGAAAAGGGCAACTATGCCAGAGTCAGTCCTAATGACCACGTTAACTACGGTCAATCGACCAACGATGTGATTCCGACTGCGATTCGAGTTGGCGGAATTTTAGCGCTAGAGCATTCACTGCATCCTGCCTTGGAAGGGGCGATCGCCACCCTAAAAACCAAAGCCGCCGAATTTCAAACCGTCGTCCGCTCGGGCCGCACTCACATGCAAGATGCCGTTCCCGTCCGCCTTGGTGAAAACTTCCGCGCTTGGGAATACATTCTCACCGGCCATCAGGCGCGCATCAAAACCGCCGCCCAAGAACTCGCCATCATAGGACTCGGCGGCAGCGCCACCGGCACCGGCCTCAATACCCATCCACAATATCGCTTCCGCGTCGCCGAAATCCTCTCCGACTATCTTCAGCAGCCCGTCACCAGCGCCCCTCACCTAATGGCCGCGATGCAAAGCATGGCTCCTTTTGTCGCCGTCAGCAGCAGCATCCGCAACCTCGCCCAAGATCTAGTCAAAATCTCTCACGACCTGCGCCTGCTAGACTCCGGCCCTAAAACTGGCCTCAAAGAAATTCAGCTACCGCCCGTCCAGCCCGGTTCATCCATCATGCCGGGTAAGTACAATCCGGTGATGGCTGAGATGACTTCGATGGTGTGCTTTCAGGTGATGGGATATGACAGTGCGATCGCCCTCGCCGCCCAAGCCGGACAGCTAGAACTCAACGTGATGATGCCAATGATTGCCTACGATCTCATCCACAGCATCGAAATTTTGGGCAACACCGTCGAAGCATTAGATACCAAATGTCTACAGGGAATCACCGCTTTTCCTGAACGCTGTGCGGACTACGCAGAAGGCAGCTTGGCACTGGTGACGGCGTTAAATACGCATATTGGGTATTTGAATGCGGCGGCGATCGCCAAAGAATCTCTAGAAACCGGCAAATCTCTGCGCCAATTAGTACTAGAGCGTGACCTCATGAGCGAGGCCACACTTAACGGAGTTTTGAATCTGCAAAGGATGAGTCAGATGCCAATTGAGAAAAGCTGACTATCGCTTATCAAACACACTTACACGACTAAATTACCAATAAAAGCTAACGCTTTATTTTCATTCTGGTTAGGGTTAACAATCAAGTAAGGAATAGCTAACTGTTGGCTAACAAGTTTTGCCTGAGAAATTTCCTGTTCTTGAAAAGAACGTAGCAAGCTCAAATCGTAGTCAACATTATCTCTTGCAGACAGACGACTATAGATACTTTTAGGCTCATCGACTAAGACTATAATTGCACTAGGCGATATCTCTTCGTAGATTGAATGCGGAATCAAAGCAATATCCTTATTCCTATCTAGAAGACAGAAGTGACCATCTAGCAAGTACCAGTCTACGTTGTTAAAGTATCTATTTACTGCTACCGCTAAGTGATTTTGGTTTCCGCTAATGTCTGCTACTTGCTTCCGATGAGACTCTTTCTCTCCGTTTTTCTCTCTACTGATTAAATTACTAGCCGAAAAATGTTTGATTTCAAATTCGTCTTTTACTTTGTTGCAAAGCGTTGTTTTACCAACACCGTGTACTCCACCAACAAAAATAATCTTACGGCTTTTCACAATACCCATATGTTAGAAGACATGAAATGATGTTAGAGGAGGAGACGAAATAAATTGACGGTTTCACAATAAACTTAGCTGTTGGGCTAGTATGCCACTTTCCATAAGCTTTTTCCTCTCGTTGCTCAAAGCTTGTGTCCACTCAGATTGAACATACCAACTTTCACGCCAGTTAATCGTAGCCTGAGGTGGTATAAACCCAGGACAGCGCTGACGCAGCTCGTTTAAAGGCAGCTCACGAAAGCAAAAGCTTTGGTGTATCAGAGTTCCGTAAGCTATTTCACAGTTTTCGAAATAGCTATCGTAGAATTGCTTTTCTACACCCATTATTGAGCTGTAGTCCCGCCACATCTTTGGTACAGATAGAGCCACTGTTTTGTCCGCTATAAAGCCTGCTCTGATAACAGCATCAGGGAATGTTTCGTATAAAAGAACTAGATCGCCCAACGTTAGTCCAATTGGTCGCTTTCTTAGCTCAATAGTTTTTTCGCCAGAGATAATACGCTCAGCATAGAGACGCTTTATGCTGAGTGCTTTAATGTATTGAGTTTGCATTGGAAGCTTCGATCTCAGTAGCTATTGCGAACTGCGTAATAAGGAAAGCTGGAGTGCATTGCGATATCATAGCTGATAATAGTTAAGAGGTGTCTAGAAATACGAGCCTGTCAGTTGTTCAGAGTGATTTATGGATCTTTAGCTATGCACATTTCAGAGATCTTAACTCGTAGTTGAGATAAAAAATACGTAATCATATCCCTCTACTCAGTATAAGACGTCACTAGCATCCTGGCTAATATTTTAGGCAGGAACTGGCATTTGCTCTTTCTCTAACAACTACACCATTGAAATTTTTACTAGATACAAACGCTATTATTCCAGCAGAACCGACGAGCAGCAAAGGTGTGGAGGCTGAAACTCCTAATATTACTCGGTTAATTGGTCTCATTGCGACAGCTAAATTTCAGACTTATGTTCACCCTGCATCACTCGGCGAGATTCAAGGTGATCGAGATGCAGAGCGTCGCGAGATGAGACAGCATCTTTTCTCTAAATATGTACAATTGCCATCGCCACCAACTCTCACAGACAAAATGATCTCAGTGATTGGTAGGCCAAAGCCTGGTAGTCACGATGCAGTTGATATGCTGATGCTTGCTGCTCTTATTGGCAATTCAGTCAACTTCCTAGTCACTAACGATAACGGAATTCATCGTAAAGCTGTACTTCTAGATATAGCTGAAAGAGTTCTGACTATCGCAGACGCGCTAGTCACAGTTCAAGGTTTTCTCCCTAAACCAGTACAAACTCCTCCGGCTGTCGATTTTATATACTGTCACGAGCTTCGAAAAGAGGATCCCATATTCAACTCTCTACGCGAAGATTACGATGGTTTCGACAACTGGCTTGAGAAAATACAGATAGAGCATCGCAAGGCTTTTATAATTAAAGACGAAGAAATGTCTGCTGCAATCGCAATTATCAAGGATGAAGAGACGAATCAAATAGGAGTAGAAGGGCCAGCGTTGAAAATCTGTACGTTCAAGGTGGCTGATACTGGTCGTGGTTTTCGATACGGAGAACTGCTTCTAAGGGCTATTTTTGATTACGTGCATACTGAAGGCGTCCCAAAAGCTTATGTCACCTGCTATTCGAAGCAAAAGGGCTTAATGCGATTTCTAAAGCAGTTTGGCTTTTTCGAGTATGGGAAACAGGAAAACAAAGAATTCATCTTTGTTAAAGAATTCGTCCCTAAAGATAGCGATTACACTAAGCTAACTCCCCTTGACTTTCACAAACAGTTCGGTCCTTATCAAATAAAGGCTTCGGGCGCAAACACATTCGTGGTTCCTATTCAACCTACATACCTGAAGGGGTGACACAACGCTCGAAGGCTATGTGGCATATAGGTTTTGCCTTCT
>QBMC01000159.1 GCA_003242035.1 Nodosilinea foveolarum
GGGCAAGATGTCTAGCAACAGCGGTTCAAAAATTTCCCACTCTTGATCGCTCAGACTGCTGGAATAGGCCATCATGACTTAGATTAAGACTAGACTACGGACTCTCTTGCATTCTAGCAGATCTCAAATGGGTTCTATAGACAGTAACAGCGGTTTGGCTACTGGGCTGAGTGCCTAACAGTGAAGATGAAAAGGGCACTAGCGTAGAGAGTTAAGACGGTGGCGAAAATGCCGTCTATCCAGCGTATTAACTCGGTCATTATTAACAGCACTATCTGGCATTGCGAACGGGCTGACGAATACCTGGACGTGAGAATTCTGACGTGATAGATGCGACGTTCTGTTTTTGTATGAGATTATAGACTGGCTACAAAGTGTCTAGAGAGAATCTATGCAAACGTCTCGACAACGATTGGTTAGGCAGATTGCTCGCCTGTTTCCGGAGGGCTTGTTTTATAAGGAAACGGCTGAAAAGATGATCGCTCTGACGATTGATGATATGCCGACACCGGGTGAGGTGGGTGGTGCGTCGTCTCAAATGATTTTGGATGCGATCGCTACCCACAACCAAAGCCTTGAATCGGCCAGCGATCGCGCCCGCGCCACTTTTTTCATCATTAGCAGCCACCTAATCGACGAGAGTTCTCTTTTAGATCGCATCGTTGAGCAAGGACACGAAATTGCCAATCATGGAACCGCAGACGAAACCACTGCGCTGCTGAAGCCGGAAGTCTTTACGGCCCAGTTCAAAGCGGCTCATCAGGCCATTACTCGACAGATTACAGCGCGATCGCCGTATCCTCTGCGGTGGTATCGCCCAGGGCGAGGATTGTACAACCAGGCTATGCTGCACACCTTAAAAGAGATGTCGGGCTATGTCCCCCGGTTTGCGCTGGCTTCTATGCTGCCAGTCGATACCTTCAAGCCGACTCACGACGCTGCATTTACGGCCTGGTATGCGGGCCAGCATTTTTTCCCTGGCTCGATTTTGGTCCTACACGGTGGCTCGCTAGAGCGCTGCGAGCAAACTGCTAGAGCTTTGCCGCTGATCTTGGCTGCGCTCCATCAGCAGGGGTACAAAGTTGTGACGCTTAGCGAGCTATGGGATAAGGCTTGAGTTTTCGATAGTACTATTTTCGATAATATCTTTCGAGGAGAGTCTCTTCTAATTATCCTATTGCTATGAATATTCAATTTGTTGCTGTCGTTGTTACAAGCTGGTGATAGATGGTGAGACTGTGGGAACAACGCCGGTTGACCGGAGGAATGGGATACAAGCCCCGTCCTTCTAGGACGGCTTTTTCTTTTCCAATGATCTAATCAGCTCCCTCAGTACATCAGTTTTAGTCCGGCCTACCGATGCGCAGTAGTCATCCAATATCTTGAACTCGAACATTTCTACCCTAAAGTCTAATCGTCTCTTCACGTTATTGTCCGTTGGTTTGCTGTACAATTATAGGATGAAAGCACGATACCAGTACAGAATTTACCCCACCCCGCAGCAGGCTAAAGAGCTATCAAAGCTGTTTGGCTGCTGCCGGGTTGTGTGGAACGATTCTTTAGCCTGGGTAATGCAAACACCTGAAGATACCGAGTGGCCGTCTAACACTGAATTGCAGAAGCTATGCATCACGCTAGCTAAGCAATATCCGCAGCGGTCGTGGTTGTCAGAAGTGAGCAACATACCGTTGCAGCAGTCGGTTCAAGATTTGGGCGTTGCGTTCAAAAACTTCTACGAAAGTTGTAGCGGCAAGCGGAAAGGGCCAAAGGTACGTTTCCCTAAGTTCAAGAGTCGGCACGGTAAACAGTCAGCCCGATTTACTAAGTTGGGCTTCTCCTGCAAAGGGAACAAACTGTTTCTTGCCAAGATAGGATTGTTTAAGGTGAAGTGGTCGCGCAAGCTACCTGCTGAACTTAGCTCTGTCACTATCTTGCGCAACAAAGCCGGTCAGTACTACGCGAGTTTTGTTGTCGAAGTGCAGCAAAAAAGCGTTAGGGCAAAGCGTAAGTCCATCGGCGTAGATTTAGGCATTAAGGTGTTTGCTTTCCCTTCGGTGGGTAAGCCCGTCTTTAGCCCTAGCTACGACCGACTGAACCGGCTGATTGCTCGCACGAATCGTAAGCTCGCTAGACAGGTAAAAGGCTCAAATCGTTGGCAGCGGACAAAGCTTAAGCTAGCCCGACTGCATCTAAAAGTTGCCAACACCCGTAAGGATTTCCTGCACAAACAAAGTACTAAGCTAATCCGTGAAAACCAAACGGTCAGCTTGGAGAACTTGAATGTGAAAGGGATGCTGGCAAATCGGCGGCTTTCGCGGGCGATCAGTCAACAGGGTTGGACGCAGTTCCGCACGATGTGTGAAGCCAAGGCCAACCAATACAAAAACCGCATTGTTTCTATCATCAGCCGCTGGGAGCCAACCAGTCAGACTTGTTCTGATTGCGGCTTCCGTTGGGGGAAGATAGCGCTATCGGTGCGTTCCATTCTCTGCGTTAGCTGTGGCGCTGAGCATGATAGAGATGAGAACGCAGCTAAGAATATAGACCGAGTTGGGGTGGGACACGTCCACAACATACAAAAACGGACGTTGAGTGAGTGTCAGTCTTCTCTAGAAGCAGTTCGCGATGATGTGTCTAGCCAACCGTACGGAGGGGAACAACTATGTTTCGACCTCTAAGCCGGAGAATCCCTGCGCCTTTAGGTCAGGGAGCATGTCAATGGCTGCAAGTATTCACTCGCCTAGAAGACGCGGGCTATCTGGCCGTTGTCTTAGTCGGAGTGCGCCTGCTGTTTCGGGTCGTGAGTCCTGAACTAGTGCCGCCTGAATGGGCGATGATTGGCCTAATTGCGGTATTGTTTGCATGGGGATTTTCGCAGCGGATTTCAGAAATTTCGGTCAAAGATATCCCTACAGAACAAGAATCCTCGCGCGTGGGTGAAGTGAGCCATGAGTTGGTTGAATAAATTGCCGCGCTGGCTGGTCTGGGGGCTGGCCTTCCCACTGTTTATTGTTGATGGCTGGCTGGCGCTCAGAGTATTCGCTTTTTTCCGCGTTCAGTTCACGATCTTTTTGACGGCGATCCTGCTGTCGTTTTTGCTGAATTATCCGGTGCAGTGGCTCTCACGATTTCGACTGAGGCGATCGCTGGCAATACTGTTGGTGCTGCTTGTATTTGTGTCTATTCTCAGCGCGGGTGGGGTGCTGCTGGTGCCGCCGCTGATGGCACAAATCAACGGTTTCTCCAGTCGGCTACCTTCCTGGTTAGACTCAGGATTGTCCCAGGTGGCAGCGCTGCAAAATTGGGCAGAAAGTCTGAATCTACCGCTCGACTTAACCCGGTTGACGGCGCAGCTTGAAATTAAGCTCACAGCGCAGCTTCAGAGCCTGAGCGCCAGCGTCTTTTCCCAATTGCCTAACGCCATCAGCACCATTGTGGATATTGGCCTGACGGTCGTGCTAACTTTCTATTTGTTGCTGCATGGGGAAAGGCTCTGGGACGGTATTTTTCAATGGCTGCCTGAGCGCTGGAATCAGCAGGCGCGTCCGCTGATTAAGCAAAACTTTCAGAACTATTTTGTCGGACAGCTTACCGTGGCACTGCTGATGGGCACCGCCATGACGATTGCATTTGTGCTGATTAAGGTTCCTTTTGGGCTGCTTTTTGGCCTTGCTGTGGGGGTGATGGCGCTCTTTCCCTTTGGGGCGTCTGTGAGTATTGCCATTATTAGCTGCCTGACGGCGCTGAAGAGTATTTGGCTGGGGGTGCGGGTGGTTGCGGTTGCGGCCATTATTGATCAGGTGGTGGCTAATGCGATCGCTCCACAGCTCATCGGCGGTATCGTCGGCCTAAACCCTGTTTGGATTCTGGTCTCTTTGCTACTCGGGACTAAAATTGCGGGCGTTTTGGGCCTGATTGTGGCCGTGCCCGTTGCCAGTTCTATCAAGGGCTTATTCGAAGAATTTAAGACGCCACCTTCTTCACCAACGGCTTTTCAACCTGAAACTGCAATAGATTCCGTTAACCCAGAGAGCGCTCCGTTAGCCTCTATGTGAGATATTAAAAGACCAACAGAGCCAGAAAATATACGCGCTTAAGCAGCCGCTAAATTCTGGGCCACAAAGTCCCAGTTCAGCAGATCATTCAAAAAGGTGTCGATATAGCTAGGGCGCTGATTTTGATAGTCCAGATAATAGGCATGTTCCCAAACGTCCATCGTCAGTAAGGGCACCTGGCTATTCGTTAAAGGATTCACAGCGTTGAGCGTTTTAGTCACTTTCAAGGTGTCATCCTCCAATACCAACCAGGCCCAGCCGCTGCCAAATTGAGTGGCCCCGGCTGATTTAAACGCTTCTGCAAACTGATCATAGCTGCCAAAGTCGGCGTCAATCTTTTTGGCCAGTTCTCCCGATGGCTTGCCGCCACCGTCAGGTTTCATGCTCTGCCAATAAAAGCTATGATTCCAAGCTTGAGCCGCGTTGTTGAATAAGCCCGATTGCTCAGGATTATCGGCCACCGATGTAATGACCGCTTCAATTGGCTGATTGTCGAAGTCAGTGCCTTTGACAGCCGCATTGAATTTACTCACATAGCCAGCATGATGCTTGTCGTGGTGAAATTCTAGGGTGCTTTTAGAGATGTGAGGCTCTAGTGCGGTGTAGCTGTAAGGCAAACCGGGAAGTTCGTAGGCCATCGTTTGTAAATATCCTCTCAATTAACGCGAGCAGATATCGCTGCTCTGCTCGCTGAGAATACCGCACTTATAAAGTCTGTTGCTATGCGCCCTGGGGGGATCCAATGGGCGAAAATTGTAGAAGTCGCCTTTCGTTCAACCTATTTGTCCCAGACTATCGCGCTCTAACCAGAAAGATGATACCTTATGCTACTCATGAATTAATTTTCATATGAATTTTAGTTCATTCTCATCTGAGCTTCAGGTTACTCTGAAAAGATGCTGAGTAAAAGTGAGAGCCGTTATTTTAGGGTTATGTGCCTATGCTGCCTGTAAATTGTGCCGATCAGTTAAAGATAATCGCTAATTCTACTCGGCTAGCGGTCTTAGAGCTTTTGTGGGAGAGTCCTAAGCGGGTGGCAGAGATTAATCAAGTGATCAAAGTTGAGCAGAGCTTGCTGTCGCATCATTTAAAGACCTTACGCAAGGCAGGTTTTTTAATTTCTGAGCAGACGGGAAAGGGTCGGTTGTATCGGTTGTCTCCAGCGGTTGAGGTGATCGACGTGAATGGCCTGAAGTCTAAGGGGCTTAATTTAGGCTGCTGCATCCTCTGTTTTTAGACGGTTTATCTTACTTTTTCTGTTGTTTTTAGCTGAAGAGAATTATGCTCAACGTCAGAACTTCGGTTTTGCTTGGTATTGGATTGGTAGGTAGTCTATGGCTGCAATCTTGCTCGCAATCAAGCCAGCCTACGGCGGTATCCGTGAATGATCAGGGCAAACTGCAAGGAAAGATTGTGCTAACCGGATCTAGCACGGTTGCGCCGTTGGCGACTGAAATTGGCAAGCAGTTTGAGCAAAATAATCCCGGTGTACGCGTGGATGTGCAGTCGGGCGGATCTTCTCGGGGGATTGCAGATGCTCGCTCTGGGGTAGCGGATTTGGGGATGATTTCCAGGTCGCTCGACCCAGATGAAGCCGACCTGAAGGCGTTTCCGATTGCCTTGGATGGTATCGCGATGATTGTGCATGAAAGCAACCCCATTAGCGAACTCAGTAAAGGTCAAATAGAACAGATTTATCAGGGTGACGTTGATAATTGGCAGGCCGTTGGTGGAGAGGCCCAGCCGATTACGGTGGTGAATAAGGCAGAGGGCCGCTCTACGCTGGAGCTGTTTTTGAAATATCTAGATTTGGAAGCTGCTGATATTAAAGCTGATGTGGTGATTGGAGATAATGAGCAGGGTATTAAAACCGTGGCCGGTAATGAGAGTGCGGTCGGCTACGTTTCGATTGGCTCGGCGGAGAATAGCATTGAGCAGGGGGTGCCGATTAAGCTGGTGAAGATAGACGGAATTGAGGCGAGTACGGCTACCGTAAAAGAAGGCAAGTTTCCTATTTCTAGGGAGCTGAATTTGGTGACGCTAAACGAACCTACGGCAGAAGTTGGCGCTTTTATTGATTTTGCCCAGTCGCCTGAAGCTTATGAAATTATTGAAAGGCAGTACTTTGTTCCCATCACTAAATAGTGAAAAGAACCGTGGCAGCGGGCTACAACAGCAGGCGAGTCAGTCTAAAAAGAGAGAGATGAATCGGCGCGATCGCTGGCTGATTGTTTGCTCTCAGGGATTTACCGCGATCGCCGGTCTACTGACGCTGCTAATCGTTGGTTTTTTACTGCGCGAAACCTGGCCAATTTTAAGCAGCATTGGCCTACGACCCTTCTTTACAGACCCCAGATGGAATCCGACCTCAGGCGAGTTTAATCTGTTGCCAATTGTCTGTGGCACGCTGCTGACCTCGGCTGGCGCGATTGCCTTAGCCGCACCCTTAGGCATTCTTTCGGCGCTGTTTTGCCAGGTTTACGCGCCGTCACCGCTCGCCAAAACTTATCGCCGAATCATCGAGCTATTAGCGGGTATTCCTTCGGTGGTATACGGCTTTTGGGGGCTGGTTGTGCTGGTGCCTATCATCAACCGCTGGCAGCCGCCGGGCCAGGGTTTGTTTACAGGCATTATTATTTTGACGCTGATGATTTTGCCGACGGTGGCGCTGATCACTCAGGCGAGTTTGAGCGAGGTGCCTTTTGCTTACCAACAAGGTGCGATCGCGTTAGGACTCTCTCGCTGGACGCAGCTACGACATATTTTGCTACCAGCGGCTCGCTCGGGCGTGTTGACCGGTCTGGTACTAGCAGGCGGTCGGGCTTTAGGAGAGACGATGGCGCTGCTGATGGTTTGCGGTAACGTAGTGCAGGTGCCCGAGAGTTTGTTTTCACCTGTGCGGACGCTGACCGCTAATATTGCCCTAGAGATGGCCTACGCAACGGGCGATCATCGGGCTGCGCTGTTTGTCAGCGGGTTAATTTTGCTGCTGACGATTGCGATGCTGGTGGGGATAGCCGATTGGCTGAGTCGAGCAGCGCAGCCGGACGGGGTTCGGCGAGGGGGCGGGCAATGAGGGAGCATTTTGTGAGCAATATAGCGAGAGATAGCAGGCGCTGGGCAGATGGTCTTTTGGCTGGGATGGTTTGGCTAGCGGCGATGCTAATTGCGATCGCGTTCTGTTGGATTGTTGGCGATCTGCTTTGGCACGGACTCTCTCATGTGTCCTGGCAGTTTTTAGTCAGCGCACCCGAGAATGCTGGACGCGAGGGCGGCATTGGCCCGATCTTGGTTTCTACGCTGTTGATCTTAGGCGTTTGTTTAATCGTTGCACTGCCGATAGGCTTGGGCACCGCCTTCTTCTTAAGCGAATTGTCGTTGGCTTATCAAGGGCTAGGCCGGTGGATTCGGCTGAGTTTAGAAGTGCTAGCGGGCGTCCCGTCTATTGTATTCGGGCTGTTTGGCAATGCCTTTTTTTGTAAAGTGTTAGGGCTAGGATTTTCAATTTTGGCAGGCGGATTGACCCTAGCTTGCATGGTGCTGCCGATTTTAATTCGGACGACGGAGGAGGGACTGCGCTCTGTTCCGCGCGAATATCGGTTAGGCGGCGCAGCGCTTGGATTTTCGCAAACCACGCTGCTCAGGCAGGTGCTGCTGCCGTCGGCGCTACCGGGCTTAACGGTGGGGCTAATTTTAGGCGTTGGGCGATCGCTAGCAGAAACCGCAGCGCTAATTTTTACCAGTGGCTATGTTGATCGGATGCCGTCATCTTTGTTAGATTCTGGCCGCAGCCTTTCGATTCACATTTTTGATCTGTCAATGAATGTGTCAGGCGGTAACGACAATGCCTACGCTTCGGCGATTGTGCTGTTGTTGCTGTTGTTGTTTATCAATGCGCTGGCCTCTGGCCTGAGTGAGTACTGGTTAAAGGAGACATTACCCACCCGATGATTACTGAGAACTCATCCCTAACAGACTTGGTCACAGATCCGCCTATAAAACCGCTCATAGAAATCGAGCGACTCTCGCTACACTATGGCAAAAAAGCAGCGTTTTCAGAGGTAAATTTATCTATTCTACCGGGCGAGCTAATGGCGCTGGTGGGGCCTTCGGGCTGTGGCAAAAGCAGCTTGTTGCAAAGTCTAAATCGGCTGAGCGATCTGTTGCCGAACTGCCAGGTGCAGGGGCGAATTCGAATCGGTGAGGCTGAGGTGCTGAGTTCTAAGGCTAATTTGCGATCGCTCCGGCAGCAGGTGGGACTGATTTTTCAAAAGCCTAATCCGTTTCCGTTTTCTATTCAGAAGAATTTGGCTTTGCCGTTGAAGGAGCATGGTATGAAAGATCGAGATGCGATCGCTCATCGCACAGAAACCGTACTTCAGCAGGTTGGTCTGTGGTCAGAAGTAAAAGATCGGCTGCATACGTCGGCTTTGGCCCTATCTGGCGGTCAGCAGCAGCGACTGTGCATTGCCCGTGCGCTCGTTTTACAACCCCAGGTGCTGTTACTCGACGAACCGTGCAGCGCGCTCGACCCACTCTCTAGCGGTGTTGTAGAAGATTTGATCGCGAGCTTGAAACCAGCCTACACGCTCATTATGGTGACGCACAATCTAGCACAGGCTAGACGCATTGCCGATCGCGTGGCCGTTTTTTGGGTAAAGGAAGGGACTGGCCACCTGATTGAAACTGGCACGGTTCAACAAATTTTCCAGGCTCCCCAGCACGAACTCACCCGTGCCTATATTTCTGGTGATAGAGGATAGGCAGAAGGTTTAGCTTGTGCCTGATGAGTGCAGCAACTATGCCTCGTTGAGTGTGACCAAAAAGGAAACAATGTTTATTCTGAGGTCTGATTTCCAGTGACTTCGCTAGGATGAATGCGATAGATGGCGACTCTGTTCTCGCGCCCCCAGGCGTCAATCCAGATTCTACTCACTGCGGGCGAAAGCGTTGGATTGCGCTCTTTGGCTAACTGCGTAACTCGGTCGATGTCTGCCTGCTCGGTAAGGCGCTCGGCGCGACCGGTGACGACAACACTGCGCCAGTGAAGTGGATCCTTAACCGCTTCAACTTGCAAACACACTTGTGGATTAGCTTCCATGTACTGAGTCTTTTGGCCTTCTGTGGTGAAAATGTAAATAGTTGAATCACCAGATGACCCTTCAGGTAAATCTTCTAAGTAGTAATGCATGGGCACAACATAGGGTCGTCCTTCAAATGCACAGCCCAGATGACCATGTCCGACTTGCTGTAGGAGACTTTGTATTTCTTTCGATCCCATGATGTCAATGTCTAACACGCTGATTTTCCTCAAAATTTGGGTATTAACGATATCGCCGAATTAGATCCAACAGGCAACCATTCATTTATGTTCAAGCCGTTGTGCTGATGAGGCGCAGTTTTTAGAACTCAGCCCTTGATTACTCGCCCGGTAAGGGAGTTCCGCGACGGAGTACAATCTTCTCTAGGTTTGCCGCCTCTAGGTTTGCTCCTTCAAAATTTGATAGCTCTAGAAATATCCCTGTCAGATTTGCCTCTCTCAAATTTGCGCCCTCAAAGTTAGACTCTATCAAATAGGCTCCCTCTAAATCTGCTCTTTCTAGAGTGGCCTTCACTAAACTCGACAGGATAAAATAGGCTCCTTTGAGGTTGGCCTCCGTCAAGTTCGCTGCGTCCAGATTTGCCGCTTCCAAATTGGCGCTCTCCAAATTAGCCTGCGACAGATCTGGCTCAATCTCACGATTGTTTTGCCTCCATTCGTTCCAGACGGCGACTCCCTGTTTTAGCAGGGCTAAGTGCTGTTCATTAGCCATCATCTCACCTCCCAAAATGCTTGTTTAGAGATATCTATTTATTGATAATGGTAACTTAGCGCTGGCTAATGAAATGTTAGTAAAAAAGCTAGATTTTCACTGGCATTAAGCGCGTGAGGCTCGTTGGCTGGCATGACGACAAACACGCCAGGTTCTAGTGAAATGTGTTGGCCGCTGATGGTGAGTTCGCCTCGTCCGGCTAAAACTTGAACGGTGGCATTGCGGGGAGTGGAATGTTCTGCAATATCTGCGCCCGCCGCCAGACATATAAGCGTATATTGACAGTGATCGTCCTTAAATAGTACCTTTTTGCGGAGGCCGGACTCGGGATATTCTAACTGCTCGTGAATTTGTAGCGCCGAGGTTTGCATCTGTAATAGTGGTGTAGTCATTCGTTCTTTCCTAACTATCTGTTTTTACTGGTTTAAAACATCTTTTTTGTGCTGCGGCGCGGCGGCTACTGCTGCAACTTCGGCCCTGAGGTCTTCTGAAACGCCCATATCTTCGAGGGTGGCTAGCAAATCTTCGGCAATCGCATCAAAATGCTCTCCGACTAAACCTTGATTGTAAGGATTCAGGTTTTTTTAAGAGGATAAATGGTGCAATCACGCTAGCCTCAAG
>QBMC01000015.1 GCA_003242035.1 Nodosilinea foveolarum
GCGCATAAGCGATGCTCAACTTGAAATCGGGTTTTCAGTCCCTAACCTATCAAGCTATCTCTGCAAATGAAATAGCCCTGGGCCATTAGGTCTTTTTGCGCTAACGCTTTTTACCTTACAAACCCCGTCTCCCTGAGATTCTTTGAACTCTCTTTGGGAGATGGGGTTTGTCGCTATAAACTGAATGAGCGAGAGGCAGTGATTCTCCTATGGTTTTGCAAAGGGTTTACGTATGAAAATTTTATTTGTGGCTGCTGAAGCCGCACCGCTAGCAAAAGTGGGCGGGATGGGCGATGTGGTTGGCACCTTACCCAAAGTGCTAAAAGCTATGGGCCACGACGTGCGCGTGCTGATGCCCTACTACGGCTCTATGGTCGGCAAGGTCGATTTGCCTGCCGAACCGGTGTGGTGGGGCTACTGCATGTTCAATTCGTTTGCCGTCTACGAAACCAAAATGCCGGATACCGATGTGCCGCTCTATCTCCTCGGACATCCTTGCTTTGATCCTGATCGCGTCTACGGCGGCGAAGATGAAGAGTGGCGCTTTACCTTTTTTGCCAACTGCGCTGCCGAATTTGCCTGGAACCATTGGAAGCCCAACATCATTCACTGCCATGACTGGCACACCGGCATGATTCCAGTCTGGATGAAAGAAACCTCTGACATCGGCACCGTTTTTACCATTCACAATCTGGCTTATCAGGGGCCATGGCGCTGGCAGCTAGAACGCATCACTTGGTGCCCCTGGTTTATGCAGGGCCACAACACCATGGCCGCAGCGGTGCAGTATGCAGATCGGGTGAACACCGTATCGCCGACCTATGCCGAGCAGATTCAAACGCCAGAGTACGGCGAGGAACTAGAAGGTCTGCTCTCGTTCATTAGCGGCAAACTCAGCGGCATTGTCAACGGCATCGATCTAGACTCGTTCGATCCCGCAACCGACGCTAAAATTGAGCACAACTATACGGCCTCAGCGTTAGACAATCGAGCCAAGAACAAAGCTGTCATTCAAAAGGAAATGGGGCTAGCCCAAACGCCTGATACGTTTCTAATTGGCCTAGTCAGCCGCCTGGTCGAGCAAAAAGGTATTGACCTGATTTTACAAACGATGGATCGCTATTTGGCCTATTCCGACGCGCAGTTTGTAATCTTGGGAACGGGCGATCGCTTCTACGAAAATCAGCTTTGGGAACTGGCCAATCGCTATTCCGGTAGAGCTGCTTCGTACATTATGTATAGTGATGCGATCGCTCGTCGCATCTATGCCGGTTGCGACGCCTTCCTCATGCCCTCCCGCTTCGAACCCTGCGGCATCAGCCAAATGATTGCCATGCGCTACGGCTGCATCCCCATTGTGCGGCGCACCGGCGGACTTGTAGACACCGTTAGCCACAACGAACCTTCCACCCAAACCGGCACCGGCTACTGCTTCGACCGCTACGAGCCGCTAGACCTATTCACCTCCATGGTACGAGCCGCCGAAGCCTATCGCTTCAAACCCCAGTGGGAAGCCCTACAAAAGCGAGCAATGGCCGAAAGCTTCAGTTGGGAGCAGTCGGCAGTAGAGTACATCAAGCTCTACAGCGACGTCATGGGTTTACCGGCGGAAGACCAGCTACCCGTAAAGTACGGCGGCACCGTTGAGATTTAATAGGTTGAGACCCAGTTATAACCCACAGAAAAAGCCTCACTCTACAAAGAGCGAGGCTTTTTCAATAGAAGTCGAAAACTCAACGGGCCCGACGAGATTCGAACTCGCAACTTCCGCCGTGACAGGGCGGTGCTCTAACCAATTGAACTACGGGCCCTCGCTTGGATGGAACGCAACCGCTCCCCTCACAAGGCGATCTCTATTGTGCGGAGTCGAGGCCGCTTTGTCAAACAAAAAGCCGAACAAAATTTCATAAGAAACATCTATAGCGATTTTGTCGCCAATAACAAAAATTTCGACCCGACAGCGCAGGACTTTATTGGTGCGGCTCTATTGGCACTAGGTATCATTAACGCTACTATTAAAAGCATTGTTATTACTTTGTCAAAAATGTCTAAAAAACTAAGAGCAACAGAGCTATTTCTATCGCTAGGGCTAGCCGCAACGCTTGTAACCGGCTGCGGCGCACCCGAAGAAGGCGGGGAAGCCGTTGAGGGAGATACTGACGTAGAAGTCGTTGAACCAGAAGCCGTTGAACCAGAAGTCGAGGGCGGTGAAGGCGGTGAAGGTGGCGAAGGCGGTGAAGGTGGCGAAGGCTAAGCATAGGTAGTTTACGTATCGTCAGCTATCTGGTGACAGCTTTTAGTCGTACAAAGCGGGAGCGATTCTATACGAATTACTCCCGCTTTGTTGGTTTGCGCGTGTTTTGTAACTAGTCCTATTTACTCGAGAGCTAAGGATGTTGTGAGATAATTGAGTCAGTCAGTGAGATCTTCGATGCGATTCTGATGGGTTTTTCTAATTTGTAGAGTCGCCTATCTTTTCGCTTTTCCGATTTGCACGTTCTCGTAGATAGGCACGGAAGACGCCAATAGGCAGGACTATCGCTACCCCAAGGATGTTTAACGAAAAGAACTGCTCGTAACCTAGCTCTGCTATCTGGCGATTGAACATATCCACCTGCCCCAACCTCCATCAGAATTGTCGTCTACCCTAGTATGCCGACTCTAATTGTTCTCTTGACGTTCAGCACTTGCCGGTTTGCCAAAGAGCGTACGGCCTCGGCTGACTTGCCAATTGCTAAAGCAAGTCACTAGGCACCATATCGCCACCACATTGAGCGTCTCCTTATTGACCTCTCTGAGCGAGGTGGTAGGAGCCATAAATAGTTGAGCAGCGGCGACGAAAACTGAAAGACCTATAGATGTAGCCAGGGAGAAAGCAGTAAACCCAGCTATCTTCTTTTTTTCTGTCCACTGTTTGTTTTTCTGATAATCAAAACCGACGTGAAATAATGCAACAATTGCCCCACCTATTAGGCCAACGACAGTCGCAAATGCGATCGCTGGCTTAATGGGCGTCAACACAACTGCTTGAATACTTGATAAGTCGAAGTCCATGCGATCGCTCTTCATCTGCCAGCTAGCGTAGCGATAAACCTATCTGGGTTGGGTATCCAGCAGCCAAGCTGTAGAACTGTCACAGAGATCTAAATCGTCATCGCTGTCAGAATCTATATGAATAACCACTAGATAACGCATCTTTTAGCCTTTGGGCATCTGAGCGGAAAAGCCCTAAACCAAAGCCATCTGCTTACTCTTGTCAAACGAACCAGAGCGCACAATTCCCTTACTCACATCAAGCGTCACCAGCGTCCCATTACGAATAATCTCAGTCGCTTTTTCCACGCCCACAATCACCGGAATGCCCAACCGCAGACCCAGCACAGCGGCGTGGCTCGCCATACTGTCATCTTCGGTAATAATGCCGCCCGCCCGCCGAATCGTATCTACGTAGTCGGCGCTGGTGCGCGTAACTACCAAAATCTCGCCAGCGTTAAAGTCCTTTACCGCCGCCGTATCGTGCGCTACTCTAGCTCGACCACTCACTGCACCTTCGCCAATCCCGCGTCCATAACCTAGTACCGCAGTCACTACTTCTACTTTGATAAAGTCTGTAGAGCCAGCTACGCCCTGAACGGTGCCCGCCGTCATCACGACCAAGTCGCCGTCACGCAGCAAAGACTTCTCTTGGGCCACATTGGTCGCCGCCTGAAACGTTTCCTCCGGAGAACTAGAGTCCATCACCAGCAGCGGCGTCACGCCCCAAACGAGCTGAAGCTGCCGCGACACGTCCACCAGCGGCGTGATCGCCAGAATCGGAGCCTTGGGCCGAAACTTCGATACATTGCGGGCGGTGGCCCCTGTACGCGTGAGCGTCATAATGGCGGAGGCTCGAAGCTGAGAGGAAATTTGCCCCACTGCCTGACTAATGGCGTTGGGAATAGTATGGCTTTTGCTGAACTCTTCGGTCACTCGCTTAAGCTGCTCTTTCTCAGTTCGCAGCGCAATTCTATCCATCGTCGCCACGGCCTCTACCGGAAACTGACCGACTGCCGTTTCGTTAGAGAGCATTACCGCGTCGGTGCCATCAAAGATCGCGTTGGCCACATCTGAGACTTCTGCTCGAGTCGGTCTCGGGCTATCCACCATGCTGTCTAGCATCTGCGTAGCCGTAATCACCGGAATGCCCAGCCGGTTAGCGGTGGCAATCAGCCGTTTCTGTAAGACCGGGACATCTTCTGCGGGTAGCTCCACCCCCAGGTCTCCCCGCGCCACCATGACGCCGTCCGACAGCGATAGAATGGCGTCCATTTGCTCGATGGCTTCGTGCTTTTCAATTTTGACGATAACGGGCACACGCCGCTTGCTGTTGTTCTGAATGATTTCTTTAATCTCCAAAACATCCTGCGGATTGCGCACAAAGCTGAGGGCGACCCAGTCTACGCCCTGATCCAAGCCAAATAGAAGATCTTTTTTATCCTTTTCTGTCAAAGCCTTAATCGACAAATAGACGCCAGGGAAGTTCACGCCTTTGCTGTTGGAGAGCTTGCCGCCTACCACCACCTCGCATTCCAGGTTTCGCTGCTCTATCTGCTTGCCGACTACTTTCATTTCCACCTTGCCATCGTCGAGCAGAATAACCGCCCCCATAGGCACTTCCTCTACTAGCGGCTCGTAAGTGACAGAGCTTTCTGTCTGTGTGCCTGGAACGGGACGACTGGTGAGAATGAATTTGTCGCCATTTTTGAGATGAATAAAGCCGTCTGTGAATTTGCCGAGTCTAATTTTTGGCCCTTGCAAATCCTGCAAAATGCCGACATGTTGGTTAAGCTCAAAGGAGAGTTGACGGATGAGCTTGATATTTTTCTTATGACTCTCTATTTCGCCATGCGAAAAATTGAGCCGCAAAGTAGTAGCGCCTGCTTCTATTAACGCTCTTAGCGTATCGGGGTCTTGGGTAGCAGGGCCAATGGTCGCAACAATTTTGGTTCGACGCAGAGCAGGACGCGATTGCATACGCTTATCAGTTGAAAATATAAGAACAAAGATCTGCTCAAACGATACCATTGTCAGGCTCTGTCTATTCGACAACCGACGCCTTGGGGATGCCTAGAACCAGCCTTAATTGGTGTCACAAAACTTTATTATTCATCTGGGGTAGCGTATACTACCGAAGAACACAGTGTGAAGGAGCAAATGTATGGTGTCGGCGGCAGTAAAGCCTCTGGCAGTTACTCGGAGAGTCCCTAAACGGCTGTTAGATGCCGATGGTGGTGTAAGCCCTGATTTACTCATCTTTTTTGGGGCGGTTTCTTTAGTAGCTGTTTCGACGGCTGGATATTTTGTCTGGGATTTTTCGCACTGGTTCTGTTTTGCCCTAAATACCTTGGCATTGCATTTAGTCGGGACGGTTATTCACGATGCGTCTCATAATTCGGCCCACAAGAACAAGATTATTAATGCAGCGCTGGGTCACGGTAGCGCTCTGATGTTAGGTTTTACGTTTCCGGTGTTTACGCGGGTGCATTTGCAGCACCACGCCAACGTAAACGACCCCGAAAACGATCCAGACCACTTTGTTTCGACGGGTGGCCCGCTGTGGCTAATCGCCGCTCGGTTCTTTTATCACGAGATTTATTTCTTTCAGCGCCGCCTATGGAGGAAGTACGAGCTGCTGGAGTGGGTTTTAAGCCGTCTAACAGTGGCTGGGTTTGTCTATGCCGCTTACCACTATGGCTTTATTGGCTACCTATTTAACTACTGGTTTTCTCCGGCCCTTGTCGTAGGTTTGGCGCTAGGTCTGTTTTTCGACTATTTGCCTCATCGACCTTTCAAATCAACTAATCGCTGGCAAAATGCGCGGGTTTATCCGAGTAAGGTACTCAATTACTTAATCTTGGGTCAGAACTATCATTTGGTTCATCATCTGTGGCCTTCGGTTCCCTGGTACAAGTACAAGCCGACTTACGAGATTATGAAGCCACTGCTAGATGAGAAAGATTCTCCTCAGTCTTTAGGTTTGTTTAAGACTAAGGATTTTCTCCACTTTGTTTACGATTTGTTTATTGGCATTCGCTTTCATGCTAAGCCGGAGAAAGCCAACAAAAAAGCATAGGTAAACATAGATCTGCAATAGGGCCTAGCTGCGAAATGAAGCAGCTAGGCCCTATTTTTATGAGTCTGCTAATGGGTGTTATTAGTTGGAAGCTATCAATCTCCAGCCGATTTTAGCCCTAGCAGTTCTGCGGGCGAGGCGAGTAGTTTGATCCGAACGCGCTCAATTTGGCTGGGTTTTGAGGTTCCGTCGCTGGTTGCCATGATAAAGAACCAGGCGACATTGACTTTGAAAACGACGGCGTTGACTTTGCCGGTGACGATGATTTGGGGGCGATCGCCAGACAACTCCTTTGAAGTATCGCCCCCATCATTTTTTACATCCCACCGCTCAGGAAAAGCCGTAATATTGCCAGCCTCCTTCTCCAAATAGGCCAGAATCGCCTGCTTGCCAACAATCGGTGACTCAAACGGGGGAACTAGCTCGCCCTCTTCACTAAATAGGGCGGCAGTTTGCTCAAACTGATTCTGATTAAAGCTGCGGAAATATTCCTCGGTGATGAGACGGTCTGCGGCTTCTATAGCAACGGTCTTCACATCTGTGGACGACTGATTAGTAGCGTTCATATTCGTTGCAGTTGGATAGATCTGAAAACTCTACCTCAGCTACTCATTTGAGCACTGGGGTAGAGCTTTAGCGATGACTATTGAGCGCCCATGTCAATAACGGACTGACGCAGCAGCGTAATTTGCTGGTTGTAGTCTAGCTGGGTGATTTTGGTGAGTAGCTGCGAGGCGTCTCCTGGTAGCTCGTAGTCGTCAGGCACCTGAACGATGTCGCCTGCATCCATCCCTTCGGAGAGGTGATACCAGAAGTACAGCTTGTTGTTGACGTCGAAGCTGCTGTAGATTTTGGTGTTGTCCGTTGAGGTCTGATTGACCAAATCTCTCATAAAGTCGAGCTGGGCCGAGCTGTCCATGCCTTTGACATCTTCGTACAGTCTTTCTGTAAATTGTGGCTCGGCAGCGCCGGGGGCAGCGGGTGTGATAGAGCCACCCATTTTTTTGTAGATCTCCCAAAGCAGGCCAAGCTTGTCGTCGGTGCTGAGCGCTTTAAAAGCGGATATCTCGTTAGTAATATCTTCAGGGCTGAATTCTTCGGGGCTGGAGGCTTGTGGTGTCTTAACCATTTGAACGTTTCCTTACGTGGTTCGCTATTAAGCGTAATCGTCACGCAGGTAAGTTTTTAATCCTCTGAGGGAAGAGGTTCTAGGCAATTGGTCTCTTTCGAAGGGGACAAGGCGAGGGAGTGGCGATCGCAAATATATCAGTCAGAGGTGAGGCATAAATCGGGCCGCAGTCTCTGAGCGCCTCGTAGATAGACGTGGCCGACTTCCGATTGGTGAACGGGTAGGTAGGTATACAGCATGAGGCGAATGCAGCGAGGCAGACTGCCTTCTACGTGCATTTGCTGAACGTCTAGTAGGGGGACGCAATCCCATTTGGGGCGTTTGCGGGCGATCGCTGCTGGGAACACAGCATCCAAATCTCGCGTGACTGAAAACGTCGCACTCACAATCCGCGTTGGGTCGATTTGATTGTGTGCTTCAATCGCATTCAACATTTCGCTGACGGCCTGGGCGATCGCCTCAGCCGAATTTTCCTCAACGGTGGTTGCTCCTCGAATGGCTCTCAATTGCCAATCCGTTTGCCCGTCCACAGCGCTCTTTCCCTTTGCTACGTCACGCCTGTTTATTTAACCACTTATCCTGCGGGCTGCTGACGGTTGATACATCCACAGCGGGAGCCCACTGGTAGCCACCTCAAATTCTATGCGAGACATCGTTGCAGGCATGTAGTCCGGTAGCGCATCGAAGGCAGTTCGGCTCCCTGGCAGAAGCTTACTCAGCAGCGGCTTTTTCTCTTCAAAGGTGTAGCATTCCGCCTTCTCAGGATCGAGCCCACCTAGTTCAGCGGCCCATCTGCGCGCATCTTCTTCTGTCCCTAAGCGATCAACCAATCCCAGGCTTACTGCCTGCTCTCCGGTAAACACGCGCCCGTCGGCAAATTCTCTCACCGCGTCTTCGGATAGGTTGCGGCCTTCGGCTACGGTGCGCACAAACTGGCCGTAGCTCACGTCAATCAGCGATTGTAGAATCGTTTCTTCTTCTGAGGTCAGCGGTCGGTCGAACGCCAAAATATCTTTATAGGGGCCAGATTTGATCACCTTGAAGGAGACACCCACGCGGTCTAGCAATTTCTCAATGTTATTGCCGCGCAAAATGACGCCGATGGAGCCAGTGATAGTACCAGGATTAGACACGATGTGATGAGCACCAACGCCGATGTAAACGCCGCCCGAGGCTGAAATATTGCCGAAGCTAGCGACTATTTTGACTTTTTCCTGTAGCTTTCTGAGAGCGCTGTAGATCTCCTGCGAGTCGCCAACGGTGCCACCGGGACTGTCAATTCTGAGTAACAGCGCTGGGAATTTCTTTTCCTCTACTTCTTTGAGGGCTTCTAATACCCGCTTGCGAGTGGCTCCGGCGATCGCACCCTCAATTTCGATTCGAGCAACCTGTTTCCGATAGCGAGGCTTGAAGGGCCAAATCATAGAGATCTCTTACCGCGCTGCTTGGTGCGCTAGGCTTAACATTACTTTAAAGTAAGTATACGACTTGTCCGGCGCACCCACCCGCCCTAAAGAATGGATTCCTCTGCCGATATCGAAGATTCTTCAGTTGCCGCGCTAGATCCCTCAACGCTTCAGCCCCGGAGCAGGATAGAAAAGCTGGTGGCTAATCCACTGGTGCTGATTTCGCCTTTCTTTTTGTGGGGCACCTCTATGGTGGCGATGAAGGGGGCCTTGACTGAAACCACGCCGCTGTTTATCGCGAGCGTGCGGCTGATTCCGGCGGGAATGTTAGTCGTGGCTTTTTCGATGCTGATTGGGCGATCGCAGCCTAAAGGCTGGAAGGCGTGGCTGTGGATTGGTCTATTTGCGCTAGTCGATGGCGCGATGTTTCAAGGGTTTTTGGCTAAAGGATTAGACCGCACCGGCGCGGGGTTAGGCTCTGTGATGATCGACTCTCAGCCGCTGGCCGTGGCGGTGATGGCAAGGTTTTTGTTTAAGGAATGGATTGGGCCGCTGGGTTGGTTGGGCTTGTTTGTGGGGCTAGTGGGTATTAGCTTTATTGGGTTGCCCGACGATTGGATTTTGGCGGTGTTGAATGGGAAAATTCCGGCGATCGCGGTAGAGCAAGAAGTTTGGTCGATGCTGTTTCGGCACGGCGAATGGCTAATGCTGATGGCGGCGCTGTCGATGGCGGTAGGCACTATCTTGATTCGCTATGTCGCGGCGGTCGTCGATCCGGTGATGGCGACGGGCTGGCACATGATTATCGGGGGCCTGCCGCTGCTAGTACTTTCGAGCCTGGAAGATCCGACGGCTTGGGAAGGGTTGTCTTGGGCGGGGTGGACGGAGATGGGTTATGCGACCGTGTTTGGGAGTGCGATCGCCTACGGTGTCTTTTTCTATATCGCGGCTCAAGGCAGTCTGACTAGCCTGAGCGCCCTCACCTTTTTAACGCCGGTATTTGCTTTACTGTTTAGCACGTGGCTACTTTCAGAAAGCCTTAGCCTAGTTCAGTGGAGCGGTGTAATGCTGACGCTGCTTAGCATTTACCTAATCAATCGCCGGGTTCAAATTGCTAGCTGGCTGTCTAGTCAACTGTCTATTTTCTCGTTTGTTCATCCTCCGATTGCCCTGTCCAATACGTCAGAGGCTGTCTCTGTAGACACCATCTTGACAGAAGCTGACTCAGACTCAGGAGCACGGTAGCGATAACCAGAAATCCGTCTATTCACTAGCATTCGCAGGCATACGCAGGCGCTATGACCTGACTTGAGGTGTTCACAATAGGATGGCCTCAGTGAAATAACTGATGTGCGATCGCAAAATCTGGTTCAGACTGCTTTATTGTCATTCTTGCTGCTAGCTGGCGTCGTCTGGGCACTTTGTGCTGAGTCTTGATGTGTTATCTCTTGCTAGAGCATTTCCACAAGACACGAGTAAATAGCCTCAGTGACAACCTCTATATTCTTCCGATTCTTGGGTGTAGGACTACGTATATCTATATATCAATGTTCCTATCTTTCTAGATAACATCTTTCTAAAAATCATCTTTCTAAAAACATCAGCTAAGGATAGTAATGATTCGGCGTTCTACATTAGTCCTTCTAACCTGTTTGAGCGCCCTGAGCGTTCCGGCAATACAGACGAAGAGCGTCGCTCAGACACCGGTTGTCCAGGGTACTCCTGCTGGTGATATCAACTTGTTTAAGGGATTAGGCATTGGTTCTCGGGGCGAAGCCGTCAGGCAGCTTCAGCGTCGCCTAACAGAGAGCAGTTATTACAGCGGCCCCATAGATGGACTTTATGGATTGGAGACGCAACGCGCCATCGTCGCGCTTCAGAGGGCTTCTGGCCTAGAGGACACCGGTACGCTGAATGAGGCTACCTGGCAAGCCCTAGAATCAGGTGCTCAGGCATCTTCTGAGAGTGAGTTTGAATTTAATGAAGCTGAGGCTGGCAATCCGGCGATCGCCCCGCCTACCGAGCGCGAAGCTGAGAACAAACTTCCTTCGGGTGGCGAGATTGCGGGCGTGCCAGCAGTTGAAAATGAGCCTACAGATGGAATTAAACCCGTCTTTGCCCTGGGGTTTGGTTTGGTTGCCTTATTAGGCAGCTTTGGCATTGGTTTCTTTGTGGCCAATCGAAACAAGCGTAAGGCAAACGATGATAGAGGATGGGGCACATCCAATTCAGATGCAGTAGGTGTAGATCTTGCTCTCATCGAGAATAGCGCTGTACCAATAGCCCCAAATTCGGCTTTGTCTGCGGGCGCTCAGGGCGCTCAGCAAAGTGCTCCGGTTTTTAATCAAGGCTATGGACAGGGTTATGCTCAGATGGGTGCAACCGGGCCGCTATCTCAGATAGATGTGATTGAAGGACTGCTGGGCGAGCTGCGTAACCCCGATCCGGCGAAGCGGCGTAAGGCCATTTGGGAGCTAGGGCAGCAAGGCAATTCTATTGCTGTGCAGCCGCTGGTAGATGCGATGCCCAACGCGGACTCGAAGGAAAAGAGTTTGCTGCTAGCTGCCCTCTCTGAGATTGGCATTCGTTCGCTGAGGCCGATGAATCGGGCAATGGCGATCGCCTTCCAAGATCCTAGCTCCGAAGTGCGCAAAAACGCCATTCGCGATCTGTCGCGCGTTTACGATTTGGTCGTCCAAATTAGCCATATGCTAGGCCATGCCGCAGAAGACGAAGATCCCGAAGTGCGCCAGACCGCAACCTGGGCGCTAGATAAACTCAACCACATCCGCAAAGCTCAAGATGTCGATACCAGTAGTATTCGCTCTTTTTCGGGGAGCGGTGCAACCCCAATAGATTTACTTTCGAGTGAAGCGTCGATTCGTCGCTCCCAAGAGATGCGCTAAAGACGCCTAATTTCATACCTGATAATAACTGGGCTGTGATGTCTTTGAGATTACTGCTACTGTCTACGCCGGTTGGCCCTTTAGGTTCAGGTTTAGGTGGGGGCGTTGAGGCGACGGTGCTAAATTTGGCGCAAGTGCTAACTCAAAGGGGGCATCGGGTGGCGATCGCGGCTCCCGAAGGTTCTCAATTGCCTAGCGACTTAGACAAGGCGATCGCGCTGATTCAGATTCCGGGCGTTTGGCAACCCACGGCCCAAACGCAAGATAGAAACGCGCTCGTCCTAACTGAATCGGCGCTAGCGAACCTTTGGGACTATGCTCGTCGAGTTCAAAACCAGTACGATTTGCTGGCGAACTTTGCCTACGACTGGCTACCTTTCTATCTCACCCCTTTTTTGTCTACGCCCGTAGCTCATTTTGTCAGTATGGGGTCTTTGAGCGTTGGCGAAGCCTCTCCTCTGGAGAATCGCCTAGACCAAGCTATTGTTCATCTATCCGCTCAGTTTCCCGGTACGCTGGGCGCATACACCCAATCTCAGGTAAAGACTTTTCAGGGTGTAGATTCTGCGGATTGGGAGATTTTGGGCTGTGGGTTGGATATGGCGCGGTATGAGTATTGCGATCGCCCCAAAGACTTCCTCGCCTGGGCAGGCCGCATCTCTCCCGAGAAAGGACTAGAAGATGCTATCTCCGCCGCACTCCTAGCCCAAAAACCCCTCAAAATATTCGGCAACATCGAAGATGACGATTACTGGCAAAGCCTTCAGCCACTAATGTTGCAAGCTCAGAAGATCGCGCCTATTCAGCACTGCGGATTTTTGCCGACCGCTGAGCTACAGCAAGCACTAGGCCGCGCCCAAGCGTTGCTCGTGACGCCAAAGTGGACGGAAGCTTTTGGCATTGTCGCAATTGAGGCGTTGGCTTGCGGTGTCCCAGTCATCGCCTACAAAAGAGGCGGCCCCGCTGAAATTGTTTGTTCGGGTAAGACGGGGTGGCTAGTTGCGCCAGATGATGTGAGGGCTTTGGCAGAAGCTACGGAACGGCTTCAGCAAATTGATCGGCAAGCTTGTCGGGAATGGGCGATCGCGAACTATTCTCTATCTGCCTGGGGTGAGCGATTTGAACAGTGGTTTTGTAAAATTGTGGCGAAGTCCAAGAAACACTCATGATTATCCTCACGTCTGAAGAAATCACCCGCTTGAAGTCATCTTTTGCAGAGATGCCGGTTTCCCTAGAGTCGCTGCGAGAAATCGGAGACTGCGATGGCGATGTAGAAGATGCGGCAATTTCTCTGGCCCTAAGATCCAACCAGGAGCCGGATACGAATGAGCAATGGCTGGGGGACTTCAGCAAGCGCTATCGGCATGTGGTTTGTCAGGATGAGTTTAGAGGAGCGATAGAGCAGGGAGACTTCAAAGCTTTAGTGATGCACCTAGCCCAAAAGACTGACTGCCCAGAGCTGATTGCCTTGCCCGTTGCGCTCTACGTTTACAAAACTGGCGTAGATGACTTTTGCCACAGCTTTGACAATAGCCGAGTCTAAAGCACGAACCAGATTCTGACCAGTACGAAAAGGATCTTGCTTCTGAACGTACTGACCAGCGGTGATTTCTTTTCGTAGCTTTTTCGTAGCCTTTTCGTAGCATTAGACTTATGCTCAGCTCATTTTAAGAGAACCCAAGCAGAGTTTTTTCTAGTACCCGCATTTTCGATGATGTTCTTTCTTTTGAGTTCACTGAGTAAGTTACCAATTTTGTATTCTTTCTGTTGATCACTCATCCAATCCGGTAGTTTATTCCACAGTAATTCGTTGATGTCTTTCCGAGTAAGGGAGCTATGTTCCTCAATAGCTTTACAGACTAGATCAAGATAGTACTGATTATCAAAGGCTTTGTTTTTGCTGTAAGAAGCTTTTTGTCCAGTCTGCTGTGCAATGGGTTTGGCAACGTAGAAATTTGGCTTTCGGCCTTCTATGAGCGATTTTTCTTTCAGACGTTTTTCTTCTGCATCGCTGAGAGGCTGACCTTTTTGAACTTTGTCGAGGGCCATCACATCAATCAGTGTGAGATCGCTGGTAGCTAATGAGCGGGCATAGTCCATATTCAACACTTTCCCAGTCAGGGTTAGCTGTACGCGTCTGTCAGAGATGTCGTAATCTGGCAAAGGGAAAAAGCGGGCTTTTTGATATAAAAACAGTTTACGGATGCCGCCACCTGCAGTATCAACCATTTTCAGATTAAACATGGCATTAGCTAAAAAGCGATTGCGATAATACTCTTCGGGGGCATCTTCGATAACAACGCGCTGGACATCACCAGGGACAAAGCTGCCTAGATTGGTAAAGGTAAGACTTTCGTTACTCTCAATAGCATTGATGCGGCCTGCGAGGGTGTAGTCCTGGTGGGCAATGCAGTTATTGAGGGCTTCGCGGATAGCGTAGGGTTCATATTGGTCAATTTCTTCTGGAAAGAGAGTGCCTTCGGGTAGGTAGCGATATTTTAGGTTACGGATTTTGGCATAAACTTTATCGACGGACAGCAGCAGAGGTAGGCCAAATACGGCGTAGTCGCGATCGCTGCCCTGATGATCTTTCAAAATTCAACGTATTTTGGGATCGGCGGGCGAGACAAAATGCTCGGACTCGTCTTTGCCGAGCAGCAGTATGGTAGTGCGGGTGAGTTGGCCTTTGATTGTAAGCTTGGCTTTGTTGAGGAAAGTCAAAGTGTCCCAAGTCTCGACTTCCTCAGTTTTTTCGGAGAATTTGCTTTTGAAGTTAGCGCGGGCTATCCGTAGGGCTTCGTCATCCAAGTCATCAGTGTCCGCGTTTGGAAGGATGGTGGCGCTCCAGTCTTCAAGAATTGTCTGAGCGCGGACGCGTTCTATTTCTTCGAGGTTGAGCGGAGATAGTGATTGATTCGCCATCGCGACCGTAGTAGTGGCCTTCAAAGGCGATAGGGACGCCTTTGGGTGCGGCGGGAATCTCAAATAGGATGACTCGTCCGTTGTCGTGTTGGACCTCGTGGATTTCAATGAAGGTGATGCGGTTGGTGGTTTTGTCGGCGATCTCTTTCTTTAGACTATCCAAGGATTTTCGATTGGCTCGAAAGTTTGAGCCGACAACTTGGCGATTGTCGGTAATCCCGAAGGCAAGCCATGCTTGCGGTTGGCGTTTCAGGTTGGCTTCGTTGCTGAGGGCGGAGAAATATTTGCCTAGTTGTCTAAAGTCATAGTTGTTCTTAGCCGTTTTGAATTCTACGACTTTGTTTTCGGCAGGAAGATCAAGTAGAGTTTGGAGCTTTTGGCATGCATCCATAGCAGTGTAGAAGATGAGGACTGAGTTAAGCTTTGTCTGATTTTACTTAGACTTTGCCGCTCACTAAGTTGAGGGAATAAAGTGTCGCGGAGTTTTTTTGGGTCTAAACTTGATGCTTGTTGAAAGAAGATATCGTACTAAACTTTCAGGCTGCTAACGTAAGGCAGTACACAGAGTACGCATTCGCTTAGCGCTAGGCTAAAACGCAGGAAGTGACTGATGCCCTAGACTCGCCAAATGCCAAAAGTCGCGATTCACCTCGCTCCACAGCGATTGATTATTTGGATCGGTTCGCAGCGCCTTCTTCAGATAGATTCGGGCTTTGTGTGGCTGACCTTGTAATATCAATCGTCTGCCCCAGCGCTGGTAGACGATCGCTTGCCACTGGCTCACTTCTGAGTCCGTGGGCATTCGGTGAGCTAAGCCTTCGATCAGGGCGATCGCCAAAGGAAATTTCTGCTGACTCAACAACGTCTTCAGTTGAGCGTAAGCATCGTGCTTCAGCGTTTCTTCCGCTACAGACAGCGGTCGTTTAACGGTCTGAACCGCTTGCGATCGCACCCTCTCATTCGCTATTTCTAATTCTCGGTCAGAAATCTCTTCTCTAAACCCTACTTCAACGCCTGCTGAATTCTTATCTTCCTCATAACCCGTTTGGATCAGCTCGCTCTCTGCGGAGTCTGCTTGACCCTGGAAATTCCCTAGCCCTAGTTTCTCTAGCTGAGCACGAATGCCGCCTAACCGATCTATAGTTACGCCTCTGCGCTGGCTTTTCCGAACAGCGGCGGCTTCTATTTCCTCTAATACGGCAGTGTAGGCACCGTTGATTTGAATAAACCGCTCAATGGCTTCTGCATCGGGATTAATGTCGGGATGATACTGTCTGACTAACTGCCGATAGGCCGCTTTGACTTCACCAGCGGTAGCGCTGTGACGGAGTCCCAATATCTTGTAGTGGCGGGCCAGATTCATAGCAGAGCGATATGAGGCGAGAAGATTATAAGTGGATGCAGTTTTAGGAAGTGGCTGAGATTATACGTAAGGTCTCTAGATTTTGAACCCGTAGATTTCAGTAGCTTTATTTGTTTATAGCTTCATTTAAGAGACTGAATCTGTATTTAGCTTAGCTACGAGCAAAGTTTAACCCGACCAGAATAATGCCTTCTTCACGGCTCGTCGCGCTCTATAGCCAATAGTTCATCATTTAAAAGCCCAGCTCAGGAAGGTTTTCTCCGAGCTGGGCAGGTGTGAGTGATAAGTGATTAGCTAGCGGGTAGTCGCTCTTCGATCACGCGATCAATTAGGCCGTATTCTTTGGCCTCAGCAGCAGACATGAAATAGTCGCGATCGCTATCTTTCTCAATCTGCTCCACCGATTTACCAGAGTGCGACGCCATCAGCTCATTTAGCTCTTTGCGCACCTGCACAATTCGAACCGCCTCAATCTCAATATCCGTTGCCTGACGACGGCCCACCCCACCCGAAGGCTGATGAATCATAATGCGCGAGTGCGGCAGTGCCAACCGCTTGCCTTTAGACCCTGCGTTTAGCAAAAATGCGCCCATACTCGCCGCCAAGCCAACGCAGATAGTCACCACCTCCGACTTGATGTACTGCATCGTGTCGTAGATTGCCATGCCTGCCGTAACCGAGCCACCCGGCGAGTTGATGTATAGGTAAATAGGCTTGGTAGGATCTTCCGAATCTAGGTAAAGCATATAGGCGACGATCGCATTCGCAATCCCGTCATCAACTTCTTCGGTTAAGAAAATAATGCGCTCGCGAAAGAGTCTTTCGTAGATGCTGATCCACTGTTCGTAGGTGCCGCCAGGGAGACGGTAAGGGACGCTGGGAGTTCCAATAGGCATAGGTCTAAAAAGTGAGGGAGGTTAAGAGAAAGGTTAAATCGCGAATGGACTACGTAGATTCAGAAGTCAGCGCTTCTTTTAGCGAAGGGTTTTCGATTACCCGGTCAATCAGCCCGTACTCTTTGGCTTCCGAGGCGGACAGGTAGAACATTCGCTCCATGTCTTTAGCGATTTTCTCTGGGGTCTGTCCGGTATTGTCGGCCAAAATTTGCTGAATCAGCTTGCGTTTTTCTATCACCTGCTCGGCTTCCAGATTAATGTCTGTAGCCTGTCCGCGAGTAAGTGTCTGCGGATGCGTGAGCGCAATGCTAGTGTGCGGCAAAGAAGCTCGTTTGCCTTTCGCCCCCGTCGAGAGTAAAACCGCAGCCATGCCGTAGGCGGTGCCCATACAAATGGTGATGACTTCAGACTTAATGTGGGCAATCGTGTCATATACGGCCAATCCAGCTCGAATCGAGACCATCCCTGCCGAAGCATCTGCCTGCCCAGACATCACCGGGTCGCCGATAGAGTTGATGTAGAGGTATATTGGCTTACTCTGATCGTCGGAGTCCAAGTAGAGCAATGCAGCCACAACGGAGTTGGCAACGCCATCGGTAAGGGGCTGGTTGATAAATAGAATACGCTCTTGACTCATGCGCGTGTAGACGCTGACCCACTGCCAGGATTGGCTACCCGGAATGTTATAAGGGACGCGCAGAATTCCATCAACAGACATAGAGCAGGATAACCAAGTGGGGATAGAGGAAACAGGATGCTAAGAAATGGGCTTGTGACTAGGCTCGTAAATGACTAGACAGCCACCGGCATTTGAGCAGGTAGCTCTTTAGTGCTAGTCAACACGCGATCAATCAGACCATACTCTTTGGCTTCTTCCGGTGTGAGATAAAACATCCGGTCGGTGTCTTTGTCGAGTTTTTCTTTTGTTTGTCCAGTGTTGCTAGAGAGAATGTCGAGGAAGGAGGCTTTGTTCGAAAGGACTTCTTTCGCTCGAATTTGGATGTCGGTCGCCTGACCTTGTGCACCAGAGCGAGACTGGTTTAGCACAATGGTGGCATGTGGCAAGCTGGCCCGAGAGCCTTTTGCGCCAGAAGACAAAATCATCGCAGCGGTGCCCATTGCCTGACCCAGACAGATGGTGTGCACGGGTGGCTTGATGTATTTCAGCGTGTCGCAGATAGCAAACGCTTCGGTCTCGAAGCCGACAGCGTCGCCTGTGTACCAAGAAGTGCCGGTGGAGTTGATGTAGAAGAAAATGGGCTTGTCGGGATCGTCAAATTCTAGATAGAGCAGTTGCGCGATGATGAGCTTAGTCACATCGACGCCCATTTGACGCTTGAAGTCGTCGGAGGAGACGAGGGGTGTGCCAAGGTAGACAATGCGCTCTTTGAGTAGGAGAGATTGCAAGTCGGGTGGGGGGGTTCGATAGGCCGCGCTGCCTCCAGAGTAGGGAGTCTGCATGGACTTAATAGAGGAACTCATAAGTGGCTGGTAGGGCTTTGGACTATTGAATAATATGTTTTCCATAGTAGCTTGCGAGCGAACTTGCTGCGGCCTCCTGAGGTTGGGGTTTTTGGCGGATTACCTCACCTTTTACGGAATTTAAAGAGCGGGGCGTGATGATTAAATGGCGGGTAAAGTATATAGATAAAGTCTTAAGAGCTGGGGACAAAAGATGAAAGTTGGTTTGCAATGGGCCTTTAGTGATGCTCACCTGCCTACGAGTCAATCCAATAGCCAGCGACAGCTTTCGGTGTCGGTGTCGGCAGAAGGGGAGGGGTCTCAGGCTCCTTTGAATCTTTGCTTTGTGCTAGATCGCAGCGGCTCAATGGCGGGAACGCCGCTGAAGACGGTGAAAGATGCAGCGCACAAAATTATTGACCGGCTGACGGAGCGCGATCGCATTTCAATAATCGCCTTCGATCACAAAGCCGAAGTCCTGGTAAAAAATCAGCTTGCGACCGATTTAGCCGGGATTAAGCGCCGCATCGACGGTCTTAGATCAGGGGGCGGCACCTCCATTGATGCTGGACTGAAGCTAGGCATCGCGGAGCTAGCTAAGGAAAAAGATGACTATGTCTCTCAGCTACTGCTATTAACTGACGGTGAGAACGAGCACGGAGACAACGCTAGAGCGGTGAAGCTGGCGGACGTGGCGACGGGCTACAACCTGACGGTGAGTACGCTGGGCTTCGGCGACCATTGGAACCAGGATGTTCTAGAGCAGATTGCCGATGCGGGGGGCGGATCGCTTAGCTACATTCAACATGCAGAAGAAGCGATCGCTACCTTTGGCCGTCTATTCACGCGGATGCAGTCCGTAAGCCTTACTAATGCATTCCTTAACGTTGAGTTAGCCGACGGTACTCGTTTAGCTGATCTCAAACCGGTTGCGCAAGTTGCGCCAGAGACGGTTGAGCTGCCGATTGTGCAAGAAGGCAACCAGGCGATGATTCGGCTGGGCGACTTGATGAAAGACCAGCCTCGAGTTATTTTGCTGAATCTATACATTCCTCAGCTTGCAGCGGGGGCAGCAACGGTAGGTAAATTGCAGGTAACCTACGACGATCCAGCAATCGGGCTAACTGGCCAGACCTCCGAGTCCGTGCCAATCGAGATCGCGGCAATGGATGACTATTCGCCCAAAGAGGACGCGGGCGTACAGCAGAATATTCTGGCGTTGGCAAAGTATCGGCAGACGCAGATTGCTGAAGATAAGTTGAAGGCGGGCGATCGCCAGGGCGCAGTCACAATGCTGCAATCGGCGGCAAATACGGCGATTCAAATGGGCGATCAAAATGCGGCGACGGTGCTGCAAGAGAATGCGACTCAGTTGCAGGCGGGGAAGGAGTTATCGGAGGGCGATCGCAAAAAGACCCGAATCGTCTCCAAGACCCAGCTTCAGTAATTAACCTTCAGTAGAATCTGTCGAAAATTTTGTGCGATCTCAATTTCTACGCCGCTAGATGCGGTCGTTGAATGGCTGACTCAATCAAATGCGCCAATTGTCGAAGGGTCGATACCCCGCACGGGCACCTTTGGCCCTATTCTATCGGTGTACATTCGTGACCCCGACGGCAATCTAATTGAGGTAGCCAATTTCATAGATGCAGATTCACATTGAGCCTTTCACCGTACACAAGCGCGTACCGCTAACCATTAGCCGAGGCACTAGCGCAGGCTCTACTAATCTCTGGGTTCGCATTGAGGCCGATGGCATTGAAGGATGGGGCGAAGCTTCCCCGTTTGCAATTGGGTCGTCCGACCCTCAAACAACTGAAGAGATCGCCCGCGACTTATCAGCGCTAGTGCCGATCTTATCTTCGCTGCATCCTATTCAGCGGCAGATCGTTGAGTCCAGGCTGTCCGGCTTATCTATTTGTTCGGCGGCGCAAGCAGCTATAGACGTTGCCCTGCACGATTGGATGGGTAAGTGTTTTGGCGTACCGCTGTGGCAACTGTGGGGGCTAGAGCTTCAGCGGATTGGGCCGACAGCGGTGACCGTAGGCATAAATACGCCAGAAGGTGCAGTTGATCGGCTCAATAAATGGTGCGATCAGCAGCAGGTCAATTCGGTAAAGATCAAATTGGGCAGTCCAGAAGGCATCGCGGCGGATAAAAAGATGTTTACGGCGCTACTGCCTGAAGTGCCTGCGGGCGCTAAGGTGAGCGTGGATGCAAATGGGGGTTGGGGATTGGAAGATGCGATCGCCATGTCTTACTGGCTCTCTGAATTTGGCGTCATCTACATAGAACAACCACTAGCCGTTGCAGACGACAAACTGCTGCCTAATTTATACGGTCAATCGCCGCTGCCAATTTATGTGGATGAGAGCTGCTTTGTTAGTTCAGACATTCCGCCGCTGGCGCACTGTGTGCATGGCATTAATATTAAGCTGATGAAATCGGGTGGACTCAGCGAGGCGATGCGGATGATTAATACTGCTAAAGCCTGCGGACTCAAGGTGATGTTTGGCTGCTATTCGGACAGTGCGATTTCCAACACTGCGCTAGCTCATCTCTCTCCTCTGGCCGACCACCTCGATCTAGACAGTCACTTCAATTTGAAGGACGATCCGTTCTCTGGGGCACAGCTCAAGAATGGCTGTTTGGTGCCGAATGCCCAACCTGGACTTGGACTTTCTCATGCTTGACCCTAGCGATCGCCTTGCCATTTTGATGCATGAAGGACTGAAAGGGCCGAAGGGCAAAACAGGAATCTCTCTGCTGCGCTACAGCCAAAATCCAATCGTAGCGGTGATTGACGAATCGGCCGTGGGCGAATCGGTCAGCGAGCTAACAGGGATTGACAAAGCCGTTCCGGTGGTGGCTTCGTTGCAAGCTGCACTGGCCACGGAGCCAACAGTGCTAGCGATTGGGCTTGCGCCTTCGGGCGGGCAGTTGCCGGAACCTTGGTATGCGGAAGTAAAGCAGGCCGTGAAAGCAGGACTGTCCGTGATGAATGGTCTCCATACGCGAATGAACTTAGACCCTGAGATTGCGGCGAATATTCGGCCCGGTCAGTGGGTTTGGGACATGCGTCAAGAGCCTAAGGGATTGAGCGTTGGCAGCGGGAGGGCGATGGGGTTGAAGTGCGATCGCGTCCTTACGGTCGGAACCGATATGGCGGTCGGCAAAATGTCTGCCAGCATTGAACTCAACCGAGCTAGCCAAGCCAAAGGACTGCGCTCTAAGCTAATTGCCACCGGGCAAACGGGTCTGATGTTAGGAGAAGACGGCGTTCCCCTAGATGCTATCCGCGTAGACTACGCATCCGGCGCGGTCGAAGAATGCTTAATGCGTTTTGGCGACAACCACGACGTGCTTTTTGTGGAAGGCCAGGGTTCTTTTTTTAATCCGGCTTCTACAGCGACGTTGCCCTTATTACGAGGAAGTCAGCCGACGCATTTGGTCCTGGTACACAAGGCTAAGCTGACGCACATTATGAATTCAGATTTTGAGATTCCGCCTTTGCCGCAAGTGGTGAAATTGTACGAGGCGATCGCCTCCGCAGCCGGTACATTCACGCCCGCTAAGGTGGCTGGGATTGCGCTAAATACGTTTGGGTTAGATGAAAAAGAGGCTCGAAGCGCGATCGCAGCGGCTTCTCATGAAACCGGTCTGCCCTGTACCGACGTGGTACGGTTTGGCGCTGAGCCTTTATTGACTAATATTTTTGGCTAATCTAGCCCTCTTGACAGCACTGCCTGAGATTAGCGCTGCTTCTTTAAACGATAAGTGATGCGGCCTTTTGTGAGGTCGTAGGGAGTAAGTTCTACTTTGACGCGATCGCCCGGCAAAATCTTGATATAGTTCCGGCGAATCTTTCCCGAAATGTGAGCCAGCACGTTAAACCCATTATCCAGGTCAACACGAAACATAGCGTTTGGCAGCGATTCGGTAATCGTGCCTTCCATTTCAATTAAATCTTGTTTAGACAAACTAGCAGTTCCTTAAATTTTTCAAGCGTATATATGGCTACTCAATAGAGTAGCAAATCATCGAAGCATTCCATTACACGGAAATCCGTACAGAGCTAATCTTATGGGTTATCTGCTCAGGCTTCGACCCCTTTAGCATTTACTTCACACTGCACAAACTGCTGGAGCGCTTCCGTCACCCGCTGCATCTCCTGGTTGCCGTCCACAGATCGCAATTGCCCGCTGCCCTTATAGAGATCAATCAATGGCTCAGTTTGCTCACGATAAACTTCCAGTCGATTGCGAATAACCGCTTCCTTGTCGTCTGCTCGCCCTCGGCTGAGCATTCGGGTCACTAGCTCATCGTCAGGCACTTCTAAATTAATGACGACATCACAAGTCTGATTAATTTCAGCTAGCAGTTTATTTAAAAATTCTGCCTGCTCTACATTTCGAGGAAACCCATCCAGCAACCAACCGGTTGCCGTATCATTCTCACTCAATCGCTCGCGAATAAGATCAAGAATCAGGTCATCAGGCACCAGCTCGCCAGCGCTCATATACCCTTCAGCTTTTTGGCCCAGCTCTGTTTCCGCTTTAACAGCCGCTCGTAAAATGTCGCCCGTTGAGATGTGCGGCACATTACACATGCCAGACAGAGCCTTTGCTTGAGTCCCTTTGCCAGCGCCCGGTGGCCCCAAAAAGATCAGTCTAGTCATTACTGCTTTACCATCCCTTCGTAGCGCTGAGAGATCACATAGGTCTGAATCTGCTTGGCGGTGTCAATCGCTACACCGACCAAAATCAGCAGTGAAGTTGCACCAAATCCTCTGAAAGTAGTAACGTCAGTAGCACTCTCTACCAGCACTGGAATAATCGCGACCATCCCTAAGAAAATAGCGCCCAAAAAGGTAAGCCGGTTTAGCACCTTGCTAATGTAGTCAGTCGTCGCTCGTCCTGGTCGAATGCCTGGAATACTTGCACCCATCTTTTTCAAGTTGCGAGACATATCTTCTGGGTTCACTACCAAAGAAGCATAAAAGTAGCTAAAGAAGATAATCATCGTCAGGTAAACAACGATGTACAACGCTGAGGTAGGGGTGAAGTTCTTGGCCATAAACGTTGAAAACGCGACCGAAGGAATGACCGATACCGCAAAGCTAGGAATAATCAGCATCGACGACGCAAAGATGATCGGCATGACGCCGCCCTGATTGAGTCTAAGCGGTAAGTAGTTGCTTTTCTCTAAATAGAGCTTTCGTCCTACCTGACGTCTAGCCGAGACAATCGGGATTCTCCGGGTGCCTTCTTGGACGAACACGATGCCGACGATAGTTGCAATAAATACCAAAAACAGCGTGATGATCCCTCCGACATCTTGCCGATCTCCCGTTTGGGCTAGCGTAACGGTGTCGCCCAGCACTTTGGGTAGTGACGATACGATGTTAAGGAAAATCAGCAGCGAAGCGCCATTCCCAAGACCTCGTTCAGTAATCAGTTCGCCCACCCACATCACAAACATTGAGCCTGCGGTTAGGGCCAGCACAGTCTCAAATACAAAGGCAGGCCCGAAATTATAGGCAAAGTCTCGCAGTATAAAGCAAGAGAGCATAGTGCTCTGTACAATAGTCCAGCCAAAGGCCACGTAGCGAGTCACCTGGGAAATTTTTCGCCTGCCTGCTTCGCCTTCGTTCTTTTGCAGATCTTCTAGAGCTGGAATTGCCGCTGTCAGCAACTGCATGATAATCGAAGCGTTAATAAAAGGCAGAATGCCCAGCGCGAAGATACCTAGTAGCGATAGTCCACCACCGCCGATGATATCTAGAAAGCTAAGAGCAGCGTTCCCACTCTGAATGGAGGCTGAGAAGGCTGCTCGGTCTATACCAGGGACTGGAATATAAATTCCCAGCCTAACTAAAATCAGCAAACCCAACGTGACTAGCAACCGGTTGCGCAACCCAGCAGCCTGAGCCATTTGTAAAAATGTCTCCTGCGCACTAGGCGACTTTCCTTGACTCACTACCATCTTTTGAAAACCTCTTATAGCGCTTTGCTGGCGCTGCTACCTCTATCGTTGCTCTACTAGTCTAAATCACTGGCTATGACTCGCGCACAGACGTACCAAAGAAAAGACTACTTTGACTAACCGCTTAGTACTCATTACAAGGTGATGACTACAAAAGACACTATCTCATCATAAAGGGAGCAGGGAGCTTTGATCAGTATATAGAGATGCATCGAGTTAAACTCTTGGTATCAATAGCAAGAACGCTCTGAAAATCAGCGCTCTCTGCTACAAATAGCCCCTATATAATGGTGTGCTCTTCTACTCCCAGTACAGTATTATTCAGCGCTCTATCGCCTCGAAATACTATTTGTACGACCGTCTATAAGACTTACACTACTTCACAGCTACCGCCTGCAGCCTCAATTTTCTCTTTTGCAGACTTCGTAAATGCCGCAGCCTTGACGTTGAGCGCGTTAGAAACTTCTCCATCTCCTAAAATCTTTAGCGGTCCGTCATCAGAGGTGACGATACCTGCTTCTATCAACGACGCCATGTTGACGTCGGTATTGGCAGCTAAGTCAGCGAGACCCTTCACATTAATAACCGTGTAGACTTTCTGATTAACTAGAGTAAAGTGCTTAAGCTTAGGGACTCGACGGTACAAAGGCATTTGGCCACCTTCAAAACCGGGGCGAGTGCCGCTACCCGAGCGAGATTTTTGGCCTCGCATACCAAATCCGCAGCTAGCACCTTGTCCAGCCGAAATACCTCGGCCTTTGCGTGTCTTTCGCTTTTTCGAACCTGCTTTGGGCTTCGCATCTTCTAGTTTCATCTCAGGGACTTCCTTTTGTAAGCGACGCATTGCGCTGCGTCTGGTCTATTGGTCTATTCTGGGCGACGCATCGCCTGCGTCAAGGATTCTGATGCCAGATGAGCAAATCAGATTAAGCATATAGCTTTTCAAGGGGAATGCCACGTTCTTCAGCTACGTTAGAAAGCGTTCTGAGTGAATCTAACGCTTCTACCGCTGCGCGAGCATTGTTTAGTGGGTTATCAGAACCCAATTGCTTGGCCAAGATGTTGCGAATGCCCGCTAGTTCCAGTACGATTCGGACTGCGCCACCGGCAATTACGCCTGTACCAGGAGCCGCAGGTCGCATAAAGACTCTGGCGCCACCAGCTCGACCCGTGGAAGGATGAGGAATGGAGTAAGCCTTGTTCAAAGGGACTTCGATCAGGTGCTTTTTACCGTCGGCAACGCCTTTTTTAACTGCGCCGATGACGTCGCTGGCTTTGCCCACGCCGACACCGACCTGTCCTTTTTCGTTGCCGACTACCACAATGGCTCGGAAGCTGAGCTTTTTACCGCCCTTTACTACCTTGGTTACGCGACGAATCTGGACGACGCGCTCTTGCCATTCGGAGTCTTTCTCCTTGTTTCTACCCTTACCTTTCTTACCACCACGGTCGTTACGGTCTGCCATCTGTGTTTAGCCTTTAGTGTTCGGCGCTAGAAGTACTGCTTTGTATGCTGTTTTGAACTGTCGTTAAAAAGCTGCTGTTAATAAAACAACCTGCTCTAAAACTTGAGTCCGCCTTCACGAGCCGCATCAGCTAAAGCCGCTACTCGACCGTGATAGAGATTGCCGCCTCTGTCAAAGACAACCTGTGAAATATTCTTACTCTTTGCTCGCTCTGCAATCAGTTTGCCAACTGCTGCTGCTGCTTCCGAGTTAGACCCAACGCTAACGCCAGCATCCTTATCCAAAGTAGAGGCGGCGGCGAGTGTTGTGTGTTCAGTGTCGTCAATAACTTGAGCGTAAATGTGCTGGTTAGACCGAAAGATTGCGAGTCTGGGTCGTTCTGTCGTGCCTTTTACCCGACGGCGGACGCGCGAATGGCGGCGGCGGGTAGATTCTTTACGAGTTGCTTTCATGATTTTTACTCTACTTTAAGCCCTACCTATTTACCGGCCTTACCGGCCTTACGTCTGACTTGCTCGCCTGCATAGCGGACACCTTTGCCTTTATAAGGCTCGGGGGGTCTAGCAGCGCGGACAGTCGCAGCAGTGTTGCCCACCAACGCTTTATCGATACCGGTTACGGTCACGTTGGTGTTGCCTTCTACCGCAAATTGAATGCCAGAAGGCGGCTCGAACTCAACCGGGTGGCTGTAGCCTAACGCCATTACTAGCTTTTGGCCCTGAAGTGAGGCTCTGTAACCCACTCCCTGAATCTCCAACTTCTTTTGATAGCCGTTGGAAACGCCTTCTACCATGTTGGCAATCAGGGTGCGGACTAGGCCGTGTCGCTGTCTGGCGTTGCGAGATTCGTTACGACGCGTGACGACGATTTCCTCGCCTTCTTGCTCAAACTTAATCTCGGGAGGCAGCTCCTGCGTGAGTTCTCCTTTTGGCCCCTTTACCGTGACGCTTTGACCATCAATGTTGATGGTTACCGCTTTAGGAATGGGGATCGGCTGTTTGCCAATTCTGGACATTTTACTTCTCCTGCATGGACGGGGATAAAAACGGGTGTTTCTTGTCTTTGAGCTGCGTTTTCACACTGCTCTGGGCTAAATCAATTGATCGGCGTTAAGTGCCAAACCTAATAGATGTAGCAAAGGACTTCTCCGCCAATGCCCTGACGACGAGCATCTCGGTCGGTCATAACGCCGCTGGAGGTTGAAATGATGGCAATACCGATGCCGCCGAGTACGCGAGGTAGCTCTTTGCGGTTGGAGTATACGCGCAAACCTGGCTTGCTGACGCGAGTGAGGTTACGAATAATAGGCTGACGCTGTTTGCCCTTGTACTTCAACGTGATGGTAATTTTACGCTCCATGCCGTCGCCGCCGTCTTCAGATTCGGCTACGAAGCCTTCCTCTTTGAGTACGCTAGCGATGCTGCGAGTCATCTTGGTAGATGGAATGTCTACTGTTTGATGCCGCGCCAGGTTAGCGTTCCGGATGCGCGTCAGCATGTCTGAAATCGTGTCGTTAGACGCCATAGTCCTCTTGTTTGCTAATGCCTTTGCTAGTCCTTAACTTTCTTTAAATGGCATACCCAATGCCTTAAGCAGTGCTCTGCCTTCTTCGTCGGTGTTGGCGGTGGTGACAATGGTGATGTCCATACCGCGAATTTGATCGACGCTGTCGTACTCTACTTCTGGGAAGATTAGCTGCTCGCGCAGACCCAGCGTGTAGTTGCCGCGTCCGTCGAAGCTGCGAGGGCTAACGCCCCGGAAGTCGCGGATGCGGGGAAGGGTTAAATTAATTAGGCGGTTCGTGAAGGCGTACATGCGGTCCGAACGAAGCGTGACTTTCACGCCGACGGGCATTCCTTCGCGAATCTTAAAGCCTGCGATCGCACGCTTGGCTCGAGTAACCACCGGACGCTGCCCGGTAATCATGGCCAGTTCGCTAATAGAAGATTCCAAAGCCTTGGCGTTTTGAGATGCTTCTCCCAAACCACGGTTAACCGTGACCTTGAAGAGCTTAGGAACTTCGTGAGGGTTGCTGTAGCCAAACTCTTCTTTGAGTTTAGGAACAGCTTGCTCTTGATAAAGGGTCTTAAGTGAGTCGGCCATTGTTTCCTTTTGAAAGATGTTTCCCTGGGCTTGGTCAGGGGATAGACGGGAATCGATCTATCTGGACAATTAATCTAGAATCTCGCCAGTTTTCTTCAACATGCGCACCTTACGGCCGTCGTCAGTAAAGGAGTAAGTCATACGACTCGCTACCTTTTGCTTTGTGGAGTAAAGCATCACATTGGAGCTGTGAATGGGAAACTCTTTGGTAAGAATTTGACCCGACTCACCTTCTTGTTGGGGTTTCACGTGCTTGGTTCGCACATTGACGCCCTGCACAATGACCTGAGACTTCTTGGCATTGATGGCGACGACTTCGCCAATCGTGCCTTTGTCTTTACCGGTGATGACCTGAACGGTATCCCCTTTACGAACGTGCATCTTCTGACGCACCGTTGCCTTCGACTTTTGCACTTACAGTACCTCCGGTGCTAGAGAAACGATTTTAGTAAAGCCCTTGTCGCGCAGTTCGCGAGCAACTGGGCCAAATACCCGTGTTCCTCTGGGGTTGCTGCCGTCCTGATTAATAATCACGGCGGCGTTGTCATCGAAGCGAATACTCATACCGCTTTGGCGACGAATACCTTTGCGGGTGCGCACCACGACGGCTCTCACCACGTCGGACTTCTTTACGCCCATATTGGGGAGAGCGTCTTTGACGACAGCGACGATTACATCGCCCACGCCTGCATACTGTTTGCGACCGCCGAGCACTCGAATGCACATGAGCTTACGAGCGCCACTGTTGTCGGCTACGTTGAGATAGGTCTCTTGCTGAATCACGGTTAAATCCTCTTACTGATATCTAATTTGATATCCACTTATAGGTCGGAAGAACTGAGGATGTCGGCCACGATCCAGCGCTTGTGGCGGCTCATGGGGCGAGTTTCGCTGATGCGAACGCGATCGCCTTCCTTGCAGTTGTTGTCTTCGTCGTGGGCTTTATAGCGCTTAGTTCGCACCATAATTTTCTTGTACTTGGCGTGCTGAACGCGAGATTCCACCGCGACCACCACCGTCTTATCCATTTTGTTACTGACCACCAGGCCAATTCTTTCTTTCGCTGCCATCTTTTCCTAACCTTTTTTAGACCCTTAGCTATTTATCAACCCTTCAACCAGACTTTAAAAAACCTGCTTTAGATGCTTACTCTTCTTCAGATCCACCCGTCACCGCTTCTGCAACCGCAGCGGCAGCACCGGTAACCGTCGCAGCAGCGGCAGCGACTGTAGCCCCGATGGCGTCAGCAAACTCAGCAATTGGATTTGTTTCGGCTTCAGTTTCAGCGGGCGCAGTCTCAGCGGCTTCAGTTTCAGCAGGCGCAGCATCAGCCACTGCTTTTGCCTTGGCTTTGCGCTTAGCTGCTTTAGCCTGAAGCTTTTCTTCCGCTGTCTTTGGCGGATTCTCAGCGGCCTCTCTAGCGCGAGCAACCAGCTTCTCGGCGGCGACTTTCTTTTCTTCTTCGATTGATCGTTCGCGCTCGACAGTCATGAGCTGAGCCAACCGACGACGCAGTTGCTTAAACTCATGAAAGCCCGTTTCCATCTGGCGCGTAGCCTTCTTAAATCGGAGGTCAAACAAATCTCGCTTGGCTTTTGCGATTTCTGTTGTAATGTCCTCTGCGCTTAGATCTCTGAGTTCTTTTGCTTTAGTTAGTGGCATCGAAATTAACCCTCCTCTGACTCCTTGGCGATGAACTTGGTTTTGAAGGGCAGCTTGAAGGACGCTAAGCGCATCGCTTCTCTGGCAATCTCTTCGGTCACACCAGCGATTTCGAACACGACTCGGCCGGGTTTGATGACTGCGACCCAAAATTCAGGGTTGCCTTTACCCGAACCCATTCGAGTTTCTGCAGCTCGCATGGTAACGGATTTATCCGGGAAAACTCGAATCCAGATTTTTCCGCCCCGTTTGATGTAGCGAGTCATGGCTCGACGGGCGGACTCAATTTGTCTTGAGGTCATCCAGCTACATTCAGTGGCTTGCAATGCAAATTGGCCAAAGTTGATTTCATTGCCCCGATGGGCCATGCCGCGCATCCGACCGCGATGCTGCTTCCTAAATTTTGTTCTTCTTGGGCTTAACATGATGGATCTCAGTGAGGAGACGAATCTCTTAAAAGGTTGAAGCCTCTACGTCTGAAAAAGACAGGCGAAATAGGCTGTTGGTGTAGCGCAGTCAGCTATGGCTTAAGACTCGTTAGAACGGTCGTCAAACTGCTGACGGCGACGGGGCTGACGGCGACGGGGCTGAGCATTGGCTTCCTCGGCCTGAGTTTCCTGTCCAGGAATGACCTCACCTTTAAACACCCAGGTTTTGACACCCAAAATACCGTAGGTAGTCTGTGCGGTGCGGTAAGCGTAGTCGATGTTCGCTCTTAACGTATGCAAAGGTACACGACCTTCACGCGTCCACTCAGTTCGAGCAATTTCAGCGCCGTTGAGACGACCGCTCACCTGAATTTTGATGCCTTCAACGCCTGCTCTTTGGGCGCGCTGAATGGCCTGACGAACGACCCGACGGAAGGAGACTCGGCGCTCTAGCTGTTGAGTTATGTACTCGCAGATCAGACCAGCATCGGCGTCAACACGGGCAACTTCCACCACGTTAATGCGAATTTGGCGACTGTCGTCTTTGATTTTCTTTTGGAGACCGACTCGCAGCGTCTCAATGCCTGCGCCGCCGCGACCCACCACTACACCTGGACGAGCGGTACGAACTTCGAGGTCGATTTGATCCGCTTTGCGCTCGATGCGAACGTCTGAGATTCCGGCGTTAGCCAAGTTTTTCTCGACGTACTTGCGGATTTCGTAATCCTCTTCGAGCAGTTCTGGGTATCGCTTCTTGTCGGCATACCAGCGGGAGCGATGCTCCTGAGTGATGCCAAGGCGAAGACCGATTGGGTGAATCTTCTGTCCCACTGATGTACTCCTTAGAAAGTGAATAGGTGAAATGATCTGAGAAATAGCTAGATGTCTGAATCTAGACTTAGTATTTATGCTTCGGTGCCGGGGGCGACTGCGATCGCAATATGGCAAGTCGGCTTCTTAATCTGAAAAGCTCGTCCCTGTGCGCGAGGGCGGAAGCGCTTCAGCACAGGCCCTTGGTCGGCGTAGGCTTCGCTAATGTATAGGTTTACGGGATCAAGTCCGTTGTTATGCTCTGCGTTAGCCACTGCCGAGCGCAAAACCTTAAGGATAGGCTCGCAGGATCTGTAGGGCATAAACTCAAGCATAATCAGCGCTTCGCGGTAAGAGCGGCCCCGAATTTGGTCGAGTACGCGGCGTACCTTAAAAGGAGACATGCGGACGAACTTGGCCGTCGCCTTAACTTGTGAATCTGAATCGATATCAATCATGATTTTCTTCTAACTCCTTTGGGGCTTCTTTAGCGCCGTGCCTTTTTGTCGCTTTTTGCGTGGCCCCGAAATGTTCTAGTCGGTGCAAATTCGCCTAGCTTGTGGCCCACCATTTGCTCGTTAATAAAGACGGGCACGTGTTGACGACCGTTGTGTACCGCTACCGTATGACCGATAAACTGCGGAATGATGGTAGAAGCGCGAGACCAAGTCTTAACGACCTGCTTTTCGTTCTTCGCATTGAGCTTTTCAATTTTGGTAAGAAGGTGATCTGCCACAAATGGCCCCTTCTTAAGGGAACGAGACATGTTGTTTTCCTGAGATAAGACTGAAGACTTGAGAAAGAAGACTGTAGGTGGTAAACCTATGCGTTACGTCCACCGCGACCGCGCTTGGAAGACCGACGACGACGACGCACAATCAGAGAATCACTACCTTTCTTTTTCTTGCGGGTCTTGTAACCCAAAGCAGGCTTACCCCAGGGCGTAACCGGGCCTGCACGACCGATAGGTGCTTTACCCTCACCACCACCGTGTGGGTGGTCTACCGGATTCATGACGCTACCGCGAACCTGCGGGCGACGACCGGCCCAGCGAGTGCGACCTGCTTTACCCAACGTCAGGTTACGGTGCTCGATATTGCCAACCTGTCCGATAGTGGCATAACACTCACGACGAACCATGCGCACCTCACTAGAAGGCAGTTTGAGGGTGGCATAGCCGCCTTCTTTAGCCACAAGCTGCGCGCCTGCACCGGCTGCGCGAGCCATTTGGCCGCCCTTGCCGGACTCTAACTCAATATTATGAACTGTTGTACCTAAAGGAATGCGGTGCAGCGGCAGCGCGTTACCCACTTCAAACGGTGCGTCTTCGCTGGCAATGATAGTATCGCCGACAGCTAGCCCAACGGGATGAAGAATATAACGCTTTTCGCCGTCTGCATAGTTGAGCAGACAGATGCGAGCGTTGCGGTTGGGATCGTACTCAATCGTAGCGACCTTAGCGGTAATGTTGCGCTTGTCACGCTTGAAATCCACCTGACGGTATAGGCGCTTGTGTCCGCCACCGCGATGGCGACAGGTGATAACGCCTCGGTTGTTGCGACCTTTAGGCCGGTGAACCGAGTAGGTTAAAGATTTTTCAGGCTTGTCTGTGGTGATATCAGCAAAGTCTGAAACGGTACGCTCGCGCGTTCCTGGGGTTAGTGGTCGGTAGGAGCGAATGCCCATGGCTGTAACTCGTCGCTTTTAGTACTGCTAAATTGAGGCTGGGGTCTTCAGTTGTTCTGTCTAGATGCTCGCTTCGCTTTTTTGCTCAGCATTGAATCGCCGGTTCTATACGTCTGGGAAGAGCGTAATCGTATTATCGGGTGCAAGGGTAACCACGGCTCGCTTGTAGCTAGCGCGGTGACCGATAAACTGACCGACTCTGCGCTTCTTTCGAGGCGGATTCTGAGTGCTGACGCCGGTCACCTTAACGTCGAACAGTTCTTCAATCGCGGCTTTTATTTGGGGCTTGGTGGCCTTGGGTGCCACTTCAAAGGTGTATTGATTATTCTCTAACGCGATAGTTGCTTTCTCTGTGATCAGAGGCTTTCGAATGATATCGGGAATTTCATGGGGCGCGTAACGTTTACTCACCGTATACCTCCTGGATCTTGTCGAGGGCAGATGCTGTCACGATTAGGTGCTCAGCGTTCAAAATGTCGTAGATGTTGAGGTTGGTTGCGGCAATCAGTTTCACGTTTGGAATGTTGCGCACTGAGCGAGTGACAGTCTCGTCTTTTTCAGCGGTCACTAGCAAAATCTTTTCGCTGCTATCTACACCCCAACGACCTAGCGCTGCAATAATCTCTTTGGTTTTCGGCTGAGATAGCTCGCTGGCGAAGTCTTGAACCACAATCAGGCTATCAGCACAGCCCTGGAACGCGGTGCGAAGGGCCAATCGGCGCTCTTTCCGGTTCATTTTTGTGGTGTAGTCGCGGGGCTTGGGGCCAAAGATGACTCCGCCGCCCCTCCATAACGGAGACCGAATCGAACCGGCTCTAGCGCGGCCCGTTCCTTTTTGTCTCCAAGGCTTGCGACCACCACCACGCACTTCTGCGCGGGTTTTGGAAGAGGCGTTGCCCTGACGACCGTTATTTATTTGGCGTACTAATGCCCGGTGGACAATATGTGACGCATTTTCTTCTTTGGCGACTTTAAGGTCGAGGGTGGCGGTGCCTGCCTCTGCTCCTTGCCAGTCTTTAACTACACAATCAACCATGATTTCCTTTGGCTTTCTATCTACCTACTTACTGCCTTTGTATAAGGCATCGAACCTGAATCGTTGAGCTTTAATCTTTGAACTTGAAGCTCTATTGCTGTCCAACGATGGTTGCAGGTCGAATATTTAGCAACGTACCGGGCTTGCCGGGAACGGCCCCTTTGACGAGCAGTAGGTTGCGATCGCCATCCACCCTAACTATGCTCAGCTTACGAATGGTAACTTTCTTATTACCCATCTGACCGGCCATTTTCTTACCAGGGTAAACGCGACCAGGCGTTGTACCAGCGCCCGTCGAACCAGGCGCACGGTGGTTTTTAGAACCGTGAGACATGGGGCCTCGGCGGAAGTTGTTGCGCTTCTGGTTCCCCGCAAAACCGCGACCAATACTGATGCCGCTAACGTCAATCAGTTGACCGGCTTCAAACCTAGCTGCGCCCATTTCCTGGCCTAGCTCGAATGCGCCGTCAGCTTCTTTCGTCCGATATTCAATCAGGTGGCGAACGGGAGAAGTCCCAGACTTTTTAAGATGGCCGAGCTTAGGGCGGTTGAGTGCCTTCTCTTTCACTTCTTTGAAGCCAATCTGTACAGAGGCGTAACCGTCTGTCTCCTTTGTCTTTACCTGCGTTACGAAGCAGGGGCCAGCTTGAACAACGCTGACGGGAATGGCGTTACCGATGTCGTCAAACACCGTCGTCATACCTAGTTTTGTACCGAGAATACCGACAGACACTAATCTTGTCTCCATTTACGAGTCCGAGGCATTGGTAGACACTTGGTTAAGCGCCTACATACCTCAGCTTTTTGCACATTAACCAGCTAGCGACAGAGCGCCCAGCAACGCTCTCTTAAAGTTCTAGCGCCAGTGATCGCTCGTAAGCTGAGCTGGCACGTCATAGAACTCCAGAGAGATAAGTAACTGACGTTAAATCCGCCTTAGCCACACTGGAAATCAGTTCGATAGACTTTATTGAAAGAGGCTCAACCGCTTTGTTCCTGAATGCTCCAGGCGCGGGAATGCTCGTTTCTTGTCTGAATCTTATCGCGGCAGACTGGAAGGATGCGCGTGCTTTCAACTGAATGAATAACGTTGCGATGGAGCAGTCATTTCTAGCTTCGCTGCTGAATAAGCAGATGAGCTGGTGAATGAAAGCCGCTTGCCTCTAGTATCTGATAATCGCGACACAGTCTCCAATAATTACACGGTTGTAGACCTGTGTCTAGTTTTTTCGAAAAGAAAATTCTTGATGTCAGAACATCCTGACCATACTGCCTGTCCCTACGAAGGTGGAAACTTGACTCAGCCGTGTTTTGAGACATCGCCTAAGCGAGTTTGTATCATACCGTAATATCTCTGAGCTGAGAACCGCATTTTGACATCTGCACAGGGGTGACGAAACAATCCTTTTGCCTATTCCGCGCACTCGGCTTATCGAGTAGTATTGCTTCTATTGCAATTTGCTTTTTTGCTTTTTTGCAATTGTGCAATCTGCTTTTTTGCAATTGTGCATTTTGTATAGATGCGTATAGCTGGATTTCCTATGGGACTGCTCGTTATCGGTAATAAGTTCACTCGCGATCTAGAAAAGGCTGGTGCGTTGGCCGTACGAATGCCTTTAGAGGGTGGTTTTGAAGGTCGTTACCGTCGTCGGGTGCGGCAGGCTGGTTACGACTGCGTTCATATGTCGGTGCGCGGGTTGGGCGATTTGTCGGCTTACTTGCTCGATGTGCATGGGATGCGTCCGCCTCACCTCGGTAAGAAGAATATGGATGAGTCGGCAGTGGGCGATCGCTACTTCATCCCACCGATTGTCAAGTACCGCTTAGAATCGCTTTCGCCCAATTCCAAAGGCTTGCTGCTTTGGCTGATTGAGGGACACATTCTTTCTAGCCAAGAAGTGAAATTTTTGATTTCGTTGCCGAGTCTTGAGCCAAAGGTCAAAGTGGTTCTAGAGATGGGGGGCGATCGCAAATTTACCTGGTTCCCCCTAGAAGAAGCGGTTGCGGCATAGACTCGGACTTCTACAATAAGAGGTGTGAAAACCTCTGATCTAAAACTTCCGACTTCTGACTCTCCTTTGCGGTCTTTGCAAGCAGGCCGCTGGTTTAAGCTGATTTGCGGCGCGAGCTACCAGTCACTTCCAGCAGTCAGGAACTTGGCGCTGGCTTATGCATTGGCGGGCGCTGACTGTATTGATGTGGCTGCCGATCCAGCAGTTGTGGCGGCGGCTAAAGAAGGATTGAGCGCAGCGACTCAGTTAGCATCGACTGGCGACTTTTCTGATCTCTCTCGGCCCTGGCTCATGGTGAGTATGAGTGCTGGGGAAGATCCCCATTTTCGCAAAGCTTGGTTTGACCCAGCGATTTGTCCGGCTGATTGTCCGCGCCCCTGCGAGCGGATTTGTCCGGCAGCGGCGATTAATATGTCTGGGGTTGTGCGCGATCGCTGCTATGGCTGCGGTCGATGTTTGCCGGTGTGTCCGTTGGGTTTGATTGAGGCGCGATCGCACCCCACTACGATTGATGCGATCGCCCAACAAACGCTCGCCCAGGTAGACGCACTAGAAATTCATACCCATGTGGGTCAGTTAGACGAATTTGCTCAGCTTTGGGACAAGATTGAACCTTGGACGAGACATCTGAAACTAATTTCGGTGAGCTGTCCGGATGGGGAAGGGTATTTGGAGTTTGGGCGATCGCTCCAAAAAATAATCCGGGCGAATATTAGCGATATCCGCCCCCTGGTAATGTGGCAGACAGACGGACGGCCCATGAGCGGTGATATTGGAAAAGGGACGACTCACGCGGCGATCGCCCTGGCTCAAAAAGTCTTGAATTCAGATATTGAAGGCTATGTACAGCTAGCTGGTGGTACAAACCAGTACACCGTCCCTAAGTTGAATGCGCTAGGCTTATTGCACAGTCGTCCTTACGTCTGTCCACCGAACCGTCCTTTGGGCGAAAAGGCTGATTCCTTTGTGGAGATAGCGCGATCGCGTAAAGTCTCTGGGATCGCCTACGGTAGCTTTGCTCGTAGCTTATTAATACCAACTATAGAGCAAACCCTTTATCTTGAAGAAGTCCCTCAACAACTGCGGACTGCTGTGGATCTCGCTAAATCCTTAGTCGATCCTCTCAAGCGCTCTGCATTCTCGGGATAGTTCACTCTTTCAGTGCACCTAGCCAGCCCCTTATAGAAATCCATCGAAACAACTGCCGGGTCGCACTCCCCGTCCTTTCGTTTATTTCCCACCTTTATGCAGAGCTTTGACGACAACTTGTTTGAAAGTGTCCCTGCGGCGAAGCCCCCTACGGTTTCCACTGAACACAAGACAGTGCCCCCTGTCAAAGTAGAAACGTCCGAAGTAACCGACGACCTGCCTCAGCTTTTAGCAGTCCTGCCCGAGTCCATTCGCGGCAAGCTCACCGACCATCCCAATCAATACAAGCTGATTGAAGTGATTATGGATTTGGGCCGTCCCCCAGAGGCCCGATTCTCCGATGCGGTTGAATATCTTTCGGAAACGCCCGTTACCAAAGCCGATTTGGAATATTGCGTGGGCAGAGTCGGTCACTTTGGTGGCGATAACCGGGCGGGATTGGAGAAAACATTGCACCGAATTAGTGCGATGCGTAACCGGTTGGGCGAAATTATTGGCCTCACCTGCCGCGTGGGTCGAGCCGTCTTTGGCACCATCAGCATGATTCGAGATCTGGTGGAAACCGGGGAGTCGATTCTGATGTTGGGTCGTCCTGGTGTGGGTAAGACGACGGCGCTGCGAGAGATTGCGCGGGTGCTGGCAGACGACCTGATGAAACGCGTCGTGATTATCGACACTTCAAATGAAATTGCGGGCGACAGCGATATTCCTCACCCGGCGATTGGTCGAGCGCGGCGGATGCAGGTGGCTAGGCCCGAACTGCAACATCAGGTGATGATTGAGGCGGTGGAGAACCACATGCCGGAAGTCATTGTGATTGATGAGATTGGCACTGAGCTAGAGGCACTAGCGGCTCGGACGATTGCTGAGCGTGGCGTACAGCTAGTCGGAACGGCTCACGGTAATCGACTGGAGAACTTGATTAAGAACCCGACGCTTTCTGACTTGGTGGGCGGTATTCAATCGGTGACTTTAGGTGATGACGAAGCGCGGCGTCGGGGCAGTCAAAAAAGCGTATTAGAACGCAAGGCTCCCCCAACGTTTGGTATTGCCGTAGAGATGCTAGAGCGTCAGCGGTGGGTGGTACATGAAGATGTGTCCGACACTGTGGACGATTTGCTGCGCGGGCGAGTGCCTGGTCAGCAGGTGCGCGAGCTAGGCGAAGACAATAAGGTAATCGTGACGAACGAGCTGCCTAGTCAGTCTGGGTTAGCGACTGCTGCGATGCGCTCGGATCACAAGGGGCGATTGAATGCCGGAAACTTGCGACCTGTCGGTACGAATACGGCGAGTCCCGGTGGCTGGCGTACGTCGGGGCAGATGAATCCGCTTGGCTCTGATGTCTTCGGGAAGAAAAAGCGGGCGAGTCGGCCTTCTTTACTACAGCAAGACGAGCGCCAGAGTTTTCAGTCTTTGCTTGACGATTCGTTGGGAAAACTGGCGATCCCTTCTACGGCGCAGGAGCCAGAAGAATTTGACCCGGATGCGACTTCAATCTATGCCTATGGTATTAGCCGTCAGCAGTTAGACCATGTAGTGAGTACGCTGTCTTTGCCGGTGCGGTTTACGAAGGATTTGGGGTCGGCGGATGCGGTTTTGGCGTTGCGATCGCACATCAAAAATCATTCCAAGCTCAAAGACGTGGCCCAAGCTCGGCAGATTCCGGTTTATGCGGTGAAGTCGAATAGCATTCCGCAAATTACGAGATCGCTCCGCCGCCTGCTAGATCTTGATGACGACGACATGGCTGCTGAAGCTATCAATCTGGAACTGTTTTCTCGCAGCGGCGCGAATGATGAATTGGAAGCTTTGGAAGAGGCACGGTTAGCTGTGGAGCAAATTGTGATTCCGAAGAGTCAGCCGGTGGAATTGTTGCCGCGATCGCCCAAAATTCGAAAAATGCAGCATGAGCTAGCCGAGCACTACCGACTCAAGTCTTTGAGCTTTGGCGACGAACCCAACCGGCGCTTAAGAATCTACCCAGCCTGATCCCCATCTCTGGCTTATCCCTCTGTCGGGGCTATTTTGTGAGTCCCGCAGCGAGATAAGATGTCACGGACTCTAAACTCCCAAAAAAAAAGAGAACTATGAGAAAATTATTGTCTCGCCTGTTTGCGCTCATGCTAGTCGCTACAATCGGACTTACTGGCTGTAGTGCGATTGGTACGCCCACCGACGGTCTCAGCGGTAGCTATCAAGACGACACCATTGCACTAATCGACAGCCTCAGAGAATCCATCGCCCTCCCTACCGACGCCCCGAACAAAGTCGAACTTCAGGCCGAAGCCAAGCAAAGAATTAACGACTTTGCTTCTCGCTACCGCCGCGATGGAAACATTGCTAACCTAAGTTCATTTGCAACCATGCGCACCGCGCTCAATGCCTTAGCCGGTCACTACAGCTCCTACCCCAACCGTCCGGTTCCTCAGAAGCTACAAGATCGCTTAGAGCAGGAATTTAAGCAGGTTGAAGGCGCACTCCGAAGGGGCACATAGACGACACGTTATCTGAGAGACGCCCGAAAATCTTGAAGATCTATGGAACTTGATTTGCCGGTTCCATAGATCTTCTGATACGATAACCATTCTGTGAGTAAATAGGAAATTTTAGGGCATGAAAGTTCGCGCATCTGTTCGAAGAATGTGTGAAAAGTGCCGAGTTATCCGCCGCCGTGGTCGGGTAATGGTCATTTGCACTAATCCCAAGCATAAGCAGCGCCAGGGTTAGAGCTAACAGCACTACACAACATTATTAACGGGAAACGAGGGAGAAACATCGGTGGCACGAATTGCAGGCGTTGACCTGCCAAGAGACAAGCGTATTGAAATTGGTTTGACCTACATCTACGGTGTGGGCCTTAGCCGGTCTCATGAAGTCCTTAAGAAAACGGGCGTCAACCCTGACATCCGCGTCAAGGATCTCGAAGACGCTGACGTAATTAAGCTAAGAGAAACCGTCGAAAGCTATCTGATTGAAGGTGACCTTCGCCGTCAGATAAACATGAACATCAAGCGACTGATTGATATCGGTTGCTATAGAGGTCGTCGTCATCGATTGGGCTTGCCCGTTCGCGGTCAGCGAACCCGCACCAATAGCCGCACCCGTCGCAGCGGCAAGCGAACCATTGCAGGTAAGAAGAAGCCGCCTCGTAAGTAGCTTTGAAAGTCAGCTTGGCTGCGCAGATTTTGGCTCAATGCCAGCTTGAAGGCGCGGTCTACTGTGAGCAATCCTCCGCGAGAGTGGAGGTGCCATCGCAGATGCTGACTGATTGCAACGCGCACTGATGTAAGTCGGTTCGCGTTTTTGTATGGGCGCGCAGACTGAAAAACTGCTCTAAAACCGCTCTGAGAACCGTAGTTTGCAGCCTGATTTTGCTAAATCCTTTTGGTGAATTTCAGTTTTTGGGTAATTTGCCTTTCGAAAGGGCTTGCAGCTAAATAACTACATATCATCTAACCCTTTGAACAAGCTAACTAGGAATAACGCTAACTTAGAATTATGGCAAAACCAGTCAGAAAAACGGGTCCCCGTAAGCAAAAGAAAAATATTCCTAACGGAGTCGCTCACATTCAGTCCACCTTCAACAACACGATTGTTACCATTACCGATGCCACTGGTAACGCGGTTTCGTGGGCTTCTGCGGGTTCTAGCGGATTCAAGGGGGCTAAAAAAGGAACGCCTTTCGCAGCGCAAACGGCTGCTGATAGTGCTGCTCGTCGGGCAATGGATCAAGGGATGCGTCAGTGCGAAGTGCAAGTTAGCGGGCCGGGTTCGGGTCGTGAGACAGCGATTCGAGCTTTGCAAGGCGCAGGTTTAGAAATTACGTTGATTCGGGATGTTACGCCAATCCCTCACAACGGTTGTCGTCCTCCGAAGCGTCGCCGTGTGTAACTTCACTTAGTTTTTGACAACGTAATCTTAAAGATCCAAAGCAAAAAGACCAGAGCAACGAGGTGAGTGAATGGCACAATTTCAAGTTAACTGCGTAGAGTCCATTGTTGAAGACGACCAGAGCCAATACAGCCGCTTTATCATTGAGCCGTTGGGTCGCAGTCAGGGCACGACGGTGGGTAATGCGCTCCGCCGGGTCTTGCTGTCCAACCTAGAAGGGACAGCCGTAACCGCTGTGCGGATTGCGGGTGCAAGCCATGAGTTTTCTACTATTCCAGGCGTTAGAGAAGATGTTTTAGACATTTTGCTCAACATGAAGGAGACAGTGTTCAAGAGCTATTCATCGCAGCCGCAAATTGGCCGCATGATGGTGCAAGGGCCAGCTAGAGTGACGGCTGCTAACTTCGACTTGCCTTCTGAGGTGGATTTGATCAGCGCCGATCAGTACATTGCGTCTGTCGCAGCGGGTAATACGCTGGAAATGGAGTTTCGCATCGAGCAGGGCAAAGGCTATCGCGCCATTGACCGCAGCCGTGAGGAAACAGGCGGCGTTGACTTCATGCAGGTTGACGCGGTCTTTATGCCAGTGCGGAAGGTCAACTACAGCGTTGAGAACTTCATCGACCCTGAGGGCAATCCTAAAGATCGCCTCGTGATGGAGATCTGGACAAATGGGAGCCTGACGGCTCAACAGGCTATGAGTGAAGCGGCGGCTTTACTAGTAGACATGTTCAATCCACTGAAGGATGTCACGCTTGAGCCTAAGCGCGATGAGGACGTGAAGGAAGAAGATCCGACTTATCAGATTCCGATTGAGGAATTACAACTGTCGGTTCGCGCTTACAACTGCTTGAAGCGAGCGCAAATTAACGCGGTTTCAGATTTGTTGGACTACAGTCAGGAAGATCTGCTGGAGATCAAGAACTTTGGTCAGAAGTCTGCTGAGGAAGTAGTCGAGGCGTTGCAAATTCACTTAGGCATCATGCTGCCTTTGGAGAAACCAGCGAAGTCTGTTTAATAACAAAGCCCTTGTCTTACTGAAGATGAGGGCTTCGTTACGCTTTATTTTCAAGACAATTACAAAGGAGAAAGAACATGCGACATGGACGTCGTGTACCGAAGCTGGGCAAAGCTGCTGACCAGCGAAAGGCATTGTTGAGATCGCTCACTACTGAGCTAATTCGTAATGGCCGAATCAAAACAACTGAAGTGCGAGCTAAAGCAGTTCGTTCTAAAGTTGAACGAATGGTTACCCTAGCTAAAGATGGCTCGCTTTCTGCGCGTCGTAAGGCGTTGGGATACATCTATGACAAGCAGCTAGTTCACGCTTTGTTCGAAGGTGCTGCTGAGCGCTACGCTGATCGCAACGGTGGCTACACTCGCATTGTTCGTACCGTTAGCCGTCGCGGTGACAATGCTCGCATGGCTATCATTGAGCTGACCTAATTTAGCTTTGATGCCTAAACGTGCTTCCAAGCTCTCTGCGCAGTTGATGAACTTACCTAAAAACAAGCGGCAAGTCCATCGAGTAGCTATGGTGGTGCAGTATAAGGGCACTGCATTCCATGGCTGGCAACGGCAGCGAACGGAGCGAACGGTACAGTCTGAGATTGAGGATGCGATCGCCTCAATCACCAACAACCAACCTACCGTGCACGGTGCAGGCCGTACGGACACGGGAGTTCACGCAGCGGCTCAGGTCGCCCACTTTGTCGCTCCTAAGGTCATTCCCGCTGAGCGATGGGCCGCTATCCTCAACGACCGACTGCCAGAGGACATCGTTATTCGAGCGTCTGCGGCGGTGGCCGACGACTGGCACGCCCAGTTCTCAGCCGAGTGGCGGCGCTACCGATATACCTTCTATACCGGTAGCTATCCGAATTTATTTGTGGCTCCTTATGTCTGGCATTACTATTATCAGCCGCTGGACGCAGCGCTAATGGACTCGGCGCTACGGCCCCTATTGGGTTATCATAATTTGGCCGCATTTCATCGGGCGGGGTCGGATCGGGCGCATTCTTGGGTGGAAGTTCAAGCTGCGAGGTGCGATCGCCAAGGTTCGTTTGTGCAGGTCGAATTGCAGGCAAAAGGCTTTCTGTACGGCATGGTGCGGTTGGTCACGGGGCTAATTGTTCAGGTGGGGCAAGGTCAACTTCAACCCGCCGAATTTACCCATCTCTGGCGACAGCAGCGCCGCGATTTGGTAAAATATTCAGCTCCCCCCCAAGGACTTTGTTTGCTGCGGGTGGGCTATGCAGATTTTCCCTTCTCTCCTGAGGCTTGGGTCGATACTCAACCTGAGTTTTTACTGACTTCTGACTTTTCTAACTGGCGAGATCCCGTTAGCGAAGCAAATTAAGTAAAAGACTGGGTTAAAGCCACTCCTCAGTCTTGTTACTCCTTTTTAGAGTAGGAAAAGCAAGCGCCACGGAAGACATTTCCTGCTCTCATTAACATCCTTTTCATTTCACGAAGATTACGGTATCCGCTATGTCTACAAAAACTGCCCTTACTCCGATTAAAGAAATCCAGCGTGATTGGTATGTGGTAGATGCCGCCGACCAGCGTTTGGGTCGGTTGGCCAGCGAAATTGCGCAGGTCATTAGAGGCAAGAAAAAAGCTAATTACACGCCCAACATGGACGTTGGTGATTTCGTCGTTGTCATCAACGCCGAGAAAGTAGCTGTAACCGGCAACAAGAACTCTCAAAAGCTTTATCGCCGTCACTCGGGTCGCCCAGGCGGAATGAAAACAGAGACTTTTGACCAGGTAAAGGCTCGCATTCCTGAGCGGATCATCGAAAAAGCGGTAAAAGGTATGTTGCCGAAGAATTCCTTGGGCCGTCAGCTCTTCACCAAGCTCAAGGTATATGCTGGGCCTGACCATCCTCATGCTGCGCAAAACCCTGAAACATTGACTATCAACACTATTCCCGGAGGTAACTAAACATGGCAGATTCTGATCGCGCTGTATATTGGGGCACTGGCCGCCGTAAGTCCTCAGTCGCTAGGGTTCGCCTGGTGCCTGGTAGCGGCAACCTGACCATTAACAAGAAGCTAGGTAGCGAGTATCTTCAGGATAATCCTGCCTATCTCACCTCTGCTAAAGCGCCTTTAGAGACGCTAGGGCTAGAGAGTGACTACGACATTTTGGCAACGGTGCATGGCGGTGGACTCACCGGTCAGGCAGATTCCATCAAGTTAGGCGTAGCTCGTGCGCTGTGCGAACTCGATCCTGATAATCGGATGCCGCTAAAGACAGAGGGCTATTTAACCCGCGACCCTCGTCAGAAAGAGCGTAAGAAGTACGGACTGAAGAAAGCGCGTAAGGCACCTCAGTTCTCGAAGCGCTAAATTTTTGACTCCGCTCGAATTTTAATCTCTAAGAACATCTCTTTATTTAGAACAATGCCAAAAGCTGACATCCATCCCAAATGGTATCCGGAGGCCCAAGTTTACTGTAACGGTGAACTGGTTATGACCGTCGGTTCTACCAAGCCTGAAATGAATATTGACGTGTGGTCGGGCAATCACCCTTTCTACACCGGTACGCAAAAGATTATTGACACGGAAGGTCGCGTTGAGCGGTTCTTGCGTAAGTACGGCATGTCTACTGAGACTGACGATGCGGGTACTGACGACAAAAAAGCTGACGCTAAGAAGTAGCGATCGCTCTCCCATTAAAATCCGAGTAGCCAATCCCTTTGTTCAATTCAAAGGAGACCGGCTGCTCGGATATTTTTTTGGCAAAAACGAGATTTTCTTTAGCAAATTACCTGCCGGTCGGACGAATCGGCTAAAACAATGGCTGAATCCTATCTATTAGACAAACTAAAGTCGGTCGAGCAGACGTTTGACGAAGTGACGCGGCGCATGGCCGATCCGGACGTGGCTAGCGATCCAGATGAGTTTCAAAAGATTGCTAAGATGCGGGCTTCTTTAGAAGAAACCGTGCAGACGTACCATCAGTGGCAGGAGCAAACCAAGCAGCTTAAAGGCGCTCAGGAGATCTACAAGGAGTCAGTCAGCGATCTTGAGATGCACGAGATGGCAGGGATGGAAGTCGCTGAGCTAGAGGAAGAGATTGAAAAGCTGGAAGAACGGCTGAAGGTATTGTTACTGCCTCGCGATCCGAACGACGAAAAGAACATCATGTTGGAGATTCGAGCGGGTACGGGCGGTGATGAAGCTGGGATTTGGGCCGGTGACCTGATGCGCTTGTACAGCCGCTATGCGGAAGGTCAGGGCTGGAAAGCTCATTTGGTTAGCGAGTCTCGAGCAGATATGGGTGGCGTGAAAGAAGCTGTGATGGAAGTGACGGGCGATCAGGTTTATAGCAAGCTGAAGTTTGAGTCGGGGGTGCATCGGGTGCAGCGGGTGCCGCTAACCGAGTCTGGTGGGCGCGTTCATACGTCTACGGCGACGGTGGCGGTGATGCCTGAAGTGGATGATGTAGAAGTGCATATAGACCCTAAGGATATTACGATGACGACGGCCAGGTCGGGTGGCGCGGGCGGTCAGAATGTGAACAAGGTGGAGACGGCGGTTGACCTGATCCATAAGCCGACGGGGATTCGGGTGTTTTGTACGGAGGAGCGATCGCAGTTTCAAAACCGGGAACGCGCTATGCAGATTTTGCGGGCAAAGCTGTATGAGATGAAATTGCAAGAGCAGCAGGATGAGATTACTTCGATTCGGCGATCGCAAGTCGGCTCTGGCTCACGCTCCGAAAAAATCCGCACCTATAACTACAAAGACAACCGTATGACCGATCACCGGCTGAATCAGAACTTTGGTCTCAGCGGCATTTTGGAAGGCGACATTGAGACAGTGGTGCAGTCTTGCATCACTCAAGATCAGCAGGAAAAACTAGAGGCGTTAGCTGCATCTACCTCAGAAGAAGTTTAGGCAGCGATGTCATTAATCAGGGTGCAGTTGTACTATGAAATCAGACCCACAAAATTAGACTTAATTAGTCGATTTGTCTCTGTTGTTTGATATTAAGCGATGCCTAAATTTCTACATGTTTCTGATATCCACCTGGGCTTCGACCGCTACGATAGCAAAGAGCGAACGCTGGACTTTTTTCATTCTCTGAAGGATGTTTTCGAGAAGTACGCAGTGGGTGAGTCGGTAGACTTTGTCGTTATTGGTGGCGACCTGTTTGAGCATCGCAATATCAAACCCGCAATTCTCAATCACGCTCAGGTTTGTTTGCAAATCTTGCAGGCAGCGAATATTCCGGTGCTGGCAATTGAAGGCAATCATGATAATGCGCCTTACGGGACTAAATCTAGCTGGCTGCGCTATCTGTCTGACTGGGGGCTGCTGAATTTACTGGAGCCGGGAAACGTAGGCGATGGCGAGGCATTCTATTCGCCTTGGGATGAAGAGAGCCGTCGAGGGGGCTATATTGATCTTGACTGTGGCGTTCGCGTACTGGGGTCTAACTGGTATGGTGCGGCGGCTCCTAGAGCGATTGAGCAAATTGCTGAGTGTATAGGCAAGCTGCCACCGGCACCGGGGCCGTCAATTTTATTATTTCATCACGGGTTAGAAGGACAGATCGCTCGGTATTCGGGCGCTTTGCGCTACAGCGAGCTGTTGCCGCTGAAAAAAGCTGGATTAGATTATTTGGCGCTAGGTCACATCCATAAGCACTACACAGAAGATGGCTGGATTTTTAATCCCGGATCTATAGAAGCCAATAGCGTTGAGGAAGGTCAGTTTGAGCGGGGTGCTTATCTAGTTGAGATTGACGAGAAAGGAGTCCGCGCTGAGCTGAAGACGGATTATAAGCAGAGGCCGATTGTGCGGCTGCGCCTGAAGCTGACTAGTCATAATGAGCTGGAGTCGGTGGAAGAAGGGGCGATCGCGCTCATCCAAAAATCCATAAAATCCAAAGAAATCCGCCCCGAAACCAATCCCATCGTCGAGCTACGCATTCACGGCACCATCGGCTTTGATCGTTTAGAACTGGATACAAAAGGACTAGAACAAAAACTAAAAACCCTCAGCGGTGCCCTGATATTTTTACTGCGCTACGACGTAGACGAAGCTGCTTTTGCCTCTCCGATTGCAGAAGATGCCACTCGGCTAGAAGTAGAGCAAGAAGTGTTTACCGATTTGTTAGCAGCCAATACTCGCTATAAGGAAAATGCTACAAAGTTGGCGCAGGGACTTATCGATCTGAAGGATCGGCAGATGGCTGGTGAGGGTGAGGAAAGCTTATATAGTCTGGTAGAAAGTCTTTTAGAGAAAGATTAGGATCAAGGACTAAATAAGAGGGCCGATATCGCTGATAATGACGGTCTGCTCATAAAATTCTAGGCAGGTAGCAGT
>QBMC01000160.1 GCA_003242035.1 Nodosilinea foveolarum
GACTATTGATTCACTATCTCAAGTTCTGGGATGTCCCAATTCCCCATCAATTCATTTTCTAATTCAGCAACGCCATTTCCCTAGGTGCGTTCGCGCCGCTGATATAGCAAGCAACATCGATATCGTTGATCGAGCGTAGAGCAGTACCTTTTGCTATGCTCCCCGATAGCAGGATCTTCCTTAGTTCAAAGTCGGGATGATCGCCAAGATACGACGTAAGCTTTTCTCTCAAACGACGAACTTGCGCCCTATGTTTGTTCGCTAAATCTTTTGGAAGATTTACTCTTTCGTTGGCAAAATTAGCAATATTTCTGTGATCGATGTGCTCTCTTGTCATACACGGGGCTTTTAATAGAATTTAGAATAGTTACCATGAATAGTACATATGATTTAACTATTTGAAAATGGCGGATAGCACTACCCATAGCGTAAAAAGATATACACTGGCAGACTTTTACTCCACAGCTAGTAGATTGTGATGTATGCGTGGTCTTGAGTTGAAATTAAGAGCTTTTTAAGAGGTCTCAATAGCGATATGAGTCTTTTGTCTAAACTGCATATCTACAGAGCGTGTAGGAGTTTTAGTATCATAGGATTTGAACTTAAGGACTTTTGTAGAACAGTCGCTCATGAAGCTGTCTCTGGAACGATGAGGCGATAGTAGCTAGCGCGACTGATACTAACCTTCACGCAGATGTCCGTGATGCTCAGCTCACCTACTTCAGCTAGCCGCTTAGCTTCTAGCCGCTGACCTTCGGTGATGCTCTTTTTCCTACCACCTCTGCGTCCCCTTGCTCGCGCTGCCGCTAGCCCTGCTAGCGTTCGCTCACGGATGATGTCGCGCTCCAGCTCGGCAATCGAAGCCGTCATACGAAAGAAGAACTTTCCCATCGCTGAGGCAGTATCAATCTGTTCCTTTAAACTACGCAGCTCAACCCCTCGCTTCTCCAACTCTTCGGCCAGCTCAATGAGATGCTTTGTCGAGCGACTAGCGCGATCTAGCTTCCAAATGACAAGCGCGTCACCTTTCCGTAGATGGTCAAGGCAATTGTTCCATTCGGGACGACTGTCTTTAGCTCCACTCTCACCCTTGTCACAAAAGATGCGATCGCACCCATCCTCATTGAGCGCATCGAGCTGTAAATTTAAGTCTTGCTCAAAAGTAGAAACCCGCGCGTAGCCAACTTTCATATTTTTGTCTCACAGCTCATCTATACCACTTATTTATGATACATAGATTATGAAACAAGTTATAAGATGATTCAAACGCACAGGACTCGTTGACTGCTTTCACTTCCGCCATCTGTCTTGCAAAGGGTCATTTAAAACACATTAGTACAGAGCGCGATCTTGATTGGGAAATATGTATCTAGACTATCTACCAAGCAGGCAGTATGAATCTTCTAAAACTTATGGTTTTAACGAGTCTATTAACTCTATCAGCATGTTCTGTAGCAGAAACCACTGAAGAAGCGTTGCCGGTTCAAGAGATAAACGAAACGAATGATGCCAAACAAACAGATGGTATCGATTCCGAGGAACTACTTAAAGCTAAGCATGAAGTGAGGTGGATTCATAGCTTGGTGGAAAACGGTGCGATGATGGTCTCCCAAGATAATATGGCCAGAGTCCCTTTTGTAGAGAGATTTAAGGCGGCATTTCCCACGGCTGAGGTGACATGCGATGAAAACACCCTCGAAGGCAAAGCAGCAGAAGTATACGAAAACACCTTTGGGGATTTGTACTATTCAGAAATTTGCAAGTTTTACGTTGATGATAGCTACTTAGAAAACATTGAATTTATGTACGAAGAGAAAGGAGGTGGATTTTTAGGTATGAGTAATTCAGAGTTAATGTTTGAATAAGTTGAACAAAGCCTACATACGCTATATGTGAATATGTGAAAAATTATTCAGCTCTACAGATGTACAGAACAGGACTTCATCAAAAGTCGGCGTGTCTCAGTATCTGCTAGAGATTCTGAAAATTATATATTGAGACATCAACTAAGACACGCTTTTCCTATGGCTCTAAAGGTATAGGTTTTAAGGCGTACAAATGCACTACTGGAGAGTCGACAACAGTGTCGCACAAGTTGCGAGAAGGTAAAATGAACTACCTGCTAGCTAATATCCTAAGACCTAGTAGACAGTATCTGCCACTGCCGCCCAGGGATTCGGCCCAAATTTATTAGAGCCTTTTGTGCCTTCCTCTACCGCAAAAATTAAGCTCACGATAGGAACAATAGGCCACCACCCGCTGCGACCAGTGTCGTACATACGTCGGCAACCTACAGAAAGACTGGGGATAAGAACTGCCAGTTGATAAACACTGCCTAGAAAAAATTGTCAGGATTGGATAGCAAGATTGGAGCACATCGCCCTCAAGGTAACCTTCCAGCATCCTGTCTGTGCTTAAGCAGCCTGGAATAAGACTTCCAGTTCCTCTACTCCTTTTATAAATCGCTCCCTGCGATCGCGGCCTTAGAAAGTTGCCCACTTCATCGACCGCTCGGCAAAATCTTTGAGCCGCTTCAAACTCGCCGAAGCTCAGGGTCGGGTAGTAGCGATGCTTGATGCGCCGATGGCTTTGCTCAACTGGGTTGGCGGTGCAGGGGCGCACCTCATGCTAGGTGGCTTCGCCCAGTTCTTCCTTAGTCGCCCGTGAGTAGGACGCCAAACCATCGGTGGCGACTTTCTCTGGCGCATCCTCATGAAGGCCGATGGCCTGAGCAAAGAACGCTTTAGTGCCAGCCTATCGCGAGTCTTGCTGAGACGAACGTATACTAGGTTGCCATCCTCATCAATGCCCCTGTAAAGGTAGCACCACGCTCCTTTTATTCGGACGTACGTTTCGTCCACCAGCCACACCTTGCCGACTTTGCCTTTGCGCTTCGTCCGGATTTGGTCGGTAAAATGAGGGAGGAAGCGTTCTTCCCAATCGCGCACTGTTTCGTGGGTGAACTGAAAGCCCCGCAGCAAGGACAGCTCGGCGACATCCCGATAGCTAAGCTTGCAAGTGAACCCGACAGAGCAGCACCTGAAAGAGGATGTCGGTGGGGACTTCGATGAAGTTGAATGGGGTACTGCTACGCTCATTGTAAGTTCGACGGCAGTGCTTGCAGCGAAACCTGTCGTAGCTCAGGTTGGTCTTACGTTGCAGAGGCGAGACGTGGGATGAATGGCAGTGAGGACAGTCCATGAGGCAGAGGGAGAGTGTAGCCGATCGCCAGCTAGAATATCAGCCAAAATGCCGACATTCTAGTTTGGCTACTCAGGACTGACAGTTTCCGATCACCTACTGAAAATACGGCGTTGCTGGTTTGAGATATGAATGGGATTGTCAAGTTACTGCTAGGTGAAAAGTCAGGGCTTGATTTTTGGGGTCAACCCTTTATGCGCAGTTGTAACCATTTAACCCCCTATTGAGCCATTCAAATAACCTAACTGCACTATCAACAATACCAATCGGAGTCATTGGTTTAGTAGACTTCTAGCCTTTGTAAGGCGGTGTAAGATTGGGCTTACTGTCCGTTCATGGAGTCTAAAGGGATGCCCTTTACCACTGAGTCAGCTCGCAATATCTTCCCCGAAACGCTGGCGGCGGATGTGGTGCCAGCCACGATTGCCCGGTTCAACAAACTGGGGGGTGGAGACAAATTGGCGTTGATCTGGTTCGCCTATCTGGAAATGGGAAAGACGCTCTCAATTGCGACCCCCGATCCTGTGAATATGCAATTTGCCAGCAGCACACTCAGCCAAATCAAGCTGATGAGTTTTAGTGAGCAGACGCAATTAATGCATGACCTCGCTAATCGGACAGATCGACCCATCTGCCGCCTTTATGCCACTTGGTCAGTGAATATCAAACTCGGCTTTTGGTATCAATTGGGCAAGTGGATGGAAGAAGGGTTGGTAACCCCAATTCCTCAGGGTTACCAACTTTCAGCTAATGCCTCGGCTGTCCTGCAAGCCATTCGGGTTGTTGTTGATCCAGGTCAACAAATTACAATTCTCCGCAATGCAGTGGTGGATATGGGTTTTGACCCAGCGCAGTTGGGCAGCTACAGCTCGGTGGCGGAACCGTTAGTCCCACCCGAGGATATAGCCGAGCGCACCCTAATTACGGCAATTCCTGGTGTGGAGAATCCAGTGATTGTTGAGTACATGGACAACCTGAATGCTAATGACTTTGATACTCTGTTACACCTCTTTGCTTTAGATGGAGCCTTGCAACCCCCCTTCCAGCGTCCGATTGTTGGGCAGGATGCCCTGCTTCGCTTTTTCCGGGAGGATTGCCAGAACTTAAAATTGTTGCCTGAACGGGGCATCACGGAACCTGACGAAGACGGCTACACCCGGATTAAGGTCACCGGCAAGGTGCAAACCCCTTGGTTTGGTAAGGATGTGGGCATGAACGTGGCCTGGCGCTTCCTCCTCAATCCAGAGAACAAGATTTTCTTTGTTGCTATTGACTTACTCGCTTCTGCCAAGGAGTTGCGGAATCTGGCTCCTTAGGCTGTCTTTCTACTCGGCAGGCAGGTTCCAAAGTGCTTCAGGCTAAGACATTTGAGTTAGGCAGGGACAAATTGCTGCGTTTACGAGCAAGACGTAACCTTTTGTCAAGATGTCAGCGATACTAAATATGGTTGATTTTTTGCCTTGGCGTTGAGTAGAAAAGCGGTCATGCGGTTGCTTACCGTCAATATTTGAGTAGCCGAGATCGCTCTACCGATCTCAACGCTGAAGCGCTCGCCCAACAAAATCAGTTAATTTTCTGGTTTTCGCCTGAACCCGTCATGCCTTGTGACTGTAGGCGACCATCATTAAGCTAGATAGGCTAGTCACTAACCTTAAGCGTCACCTCCGTAAATGCTCAATTAGCAAGCAGTTAGGTGAACGTGTATCCCAAGACTCGAAGCATCTCAACGGCAGCATCCACCTTAGCTGCTTTCTTGCTTGAGCCACGCCCTTTTGCAACGTGATGCTCTCCCAGGAACTTGAACCGACAAAGACACTCGAAGTTAGGATCGCTACCCTTCGGTTCATAGAAAGGGAGCTTGACCTTTGCTTGCTGAGCAATCTCCTGAAGCTGGCCAATGGCATTCGAGCCGATCAGTCCTCTACTAGGCTTTGACTTTGGCTTTGCTTCCGGCTCCGATTCAGACTCTGTTCGGTCAGGCTCCGGAACCATTCGATTGGGGTGAGCGGGCGGCGCAGTTAACTCAGACATTTGAGGCAGCGGCGGTAGCGACTGCGTGAGCTGATCGCTAATTTGCAAAACGGCGCGGCGCAGTTCATTATTCTGAGCCTCTAGGTCTAATATGCGCTGAGTCGTGGCTTTATCTTCAACGACATCTGGCACAGCACGAAGCACCTGGATGGAAGGACTCGTACACGGACTGGCGCTAGCCTGCTGCTTCCGCGTTCGCTTCATCCCATCGCTAATGAAACGAGCAATCTGAACGCTCAGCTCATCGTCTGGATAGCGCGAATCTAGGAAGGCAACGGCGCTCCCTTCTAACCAGACCTGGGCGCTGTAGGAATCTCTTATTTTGCGCATAAGTATTGTCAAGGTGGGTTCAGCAAAGACATTCAGCCATCTCTGGAATTATAGAAGCATCCCATCAGACAAACGGATGCGATCTCGATCAAAATATCGGGTCAGATGTCAGTAAAACGGGTTTTTCAGGCTAGCCATTGCGCAGCGGCGGCGGCAAACTGGCCAATTTTGTACTTAGAAGTGCCATCTGATTAGGTGATTTGAGCAACTTTTCGGCATCCAATATCGAGGCGTCACCCAGTTTAGTAAGCTCTTGATCTATCGAATTTGCGTGACGTTGCCGGATGGCGGCGATCGCTTTTTTAACGTTCAGCTCTGACTTATCTGTCACCCAGTCCAATGCCTGCTTGATGATGCTGTGTCTGGCTGCTGCATCAATGCTGTGCCGGGACTGAGCGCGAACGACTTCCAGTTCGGCCCTGAATAGCTTCATGCCATCTTTACCGCGTTGCTGGAGCCGCTGAAGGACGGCCACGGCATCAGCGGTAACTTTAAGCCGGTAGATATTGAGTCTGGCCCCGCTCCCCTCGCGTTTTTCCTTTTTGGGTCGGTAGCCCATCAGCTCCAGCGCTTTATTGAACAGTGCTGTGGGAGCCATTTGCTCTGAGAATTTGGCGCCCTTCTTCAATCCCGTGCGTTGGGTATTCGCGGCAATTTGCTCAGCGTGAGCCGTGAGATATAGCCCTCCTGCCACGATCTGTGGGTCTGCGTTCGTCCAATGCTCTAGCTTTCTACTCACGACTTCTGCGATGCCAGGGCAACGAGCGATGATGCTGGTGAGTTCTATATCTCGCGCTGCGGCTGGGAGTGCAGGCAGGTGCCAAAACAGCTCCTCATCACCAGCGTTGGCCTCTGGTTTCCCCGCTAAAAACTTAAGTGCCTTCATCCGCTCTATTTGCTGCCAGCATTCAGGGTCAGAGAGCGCTATTGAGAGTAGCTGAGATCTCACGACCGAGTGGATACCTGGATTATTAGCGCTCTTGTCTGCGCTCCAGGCGGTAAAGAACTGGCTATCCTGCTGGAATAGGTAATCTTTGCCGAGTAACCGCTCTAGATTCAGCTTTGAGGCCCGAGTCGCTTGGAAAGGATTGCTGATTTCATCCCGCTCGCTCTCTGATGCTCGCGTTCTGGTTTTTTTAAGGGTTCGACCCTGCTGTTCAATCAGCCCGATCTGGACTTTCTCACAGAACACCTGTAGCTGCTGCCGCTGCTTAGACTGCGCTAGGTCTAGCTCGGGTGCCGGGGCTACCTCCCAGCCATAGCGCGCCCAATCTTCTGCTAACAGTTCTTTTCTAAAGATAATTTCAAAGGCTTTAATCGCCATGAGGTGCGGTAAGTGCGGCCGCATTGCCGTGAACTTCTCAGTCTCTTGCTTCAGTGGATTCAGCGCCTTCTCTGCGCCCAGTGCTTTTGCCAGTGCTGCCGCCGCGCCGACGGGGGCGCTCGATTCATCCGCTAGTTCGTTCGCCCAGTACTGCCAGTCAAAGGCATCAGGATACGCTTCGAGCGTTGGCGTTCCACAATCACTGAAATAGATATGCCGTTCCACGATGGTGCCATCGCGACCAATGGCCGCTCTAATCCGCTCGCCGCGCTGGGAGATGCTTTGTGCGCCCTCGTTGGGCGAGGCATACTCAAACTGAATATCAAAATGCTGCCCTTCAATAGACACACCGCTGTTAATAACGGGTGTGAAGATAAACCAGTCGGGCCGCGCTGCGGCTAAGAAAGCGTCTGGATCGGCTAGAAATTGAGATCGCTGGTTTTGCAATGTCGATGCGCCGTCAATGACTAGGCCGTTCTGATCGGGAAAGAGCGCTCCGAGTACCCGATCAATCATGCGTCCTTTTCCTCGGCTCCCGGTTGGGATAGCAATGCGTTGGCCGCTGCGCAAGGCTTCAATAATCTTGTAGAGCCAATGGTGAAAGTCGCTGTATTTGACGATTTTCATGTCGGTCGCGGGCCTGGAGCGGCTTTGGACTTGCGTTTCGTCGGGCGTAAATCCGCCAATCGTTTGCATCGCCGCTAATGTCCACCCGCTCATGGCAGCCGTGGCGATCTCGACGACCGGCGTAGTTGCCAACAGCTTTCTGAAGGCGGCTAGACTTTGCGGCCCCGCATTGCCCAGCTCCGCCGATTCAATTCGGTGTAGCACTTCGTTGGCTTCGTCCACCTGGATCAAATTAAAGGTCTGGCCCTTGAACTTATAGGCCGATTCGGGGCAGCTCACCACAATGGCCGCGCTGTAGGCATTGGAATCTAGATGCGTGGCGGCGATCTCCGCACCGGCCCGCTCGTTGATGCGCCCTTTGAATTCTTTGGCGAGTCCTCGGGTTGGCACGATAATCAGAACGCGCCCGCCATCCTTCGCCACTCGCAGGGCTGGGGGAATCAGCGCGTTATTCGATTTGCCAGTGCCCTGAGAGCAGTTGTAGGCAATCAGCGAGCGCCCTTCCTTTGCCGGTTTAATCTCGCTAGCGAAGCCGCTAACGAGCGGGCCGCGCACCTCATACTTAAGCTTTTGTTTGAGGGGTTGATAAAGCGCTGCCCGTGCCTGTTTTTTATAATCTTTGTGGTCGGTATCGAGATTGAGATTTATCTCCAGCAGCGCCCCGACTTTCGCGTATGCACTGTGGTTTCGTTCAATTTCCTGCTGCTGAAGCCATTCCTTTTTAGTCTGCTGGGATGACTTCTCCCCTGTCGTTTGCCCTGGTCGCGTCGGTGCTGTTCGCACTGGGACGGCCACCCCATGCAGGGAAAGCCATTCTTTTGCTGCTGCTGCCCACATTGCCCCCGTTGGCATCGAGGTTGAGGGGCCGCGCCGGTCGGCTAGCCAATACTGAAAAGCCCCTAACGGTTTGTCGTCCGTGCAAGTTGGGCAATGGTAGACCCAATTGCCGTTTTTCTGGCTGAGCCAAGCACTATTCGATTGGCTAGAGTGCCATTGGCAGTGGCCGCGAGCGTGATTGTTGCCGCTAAAATTCCAGTCGTGAGCAGGATTGAAGGCTTCGGCTACGCTCAGCCGTCCTTCGAGCTGCTGGACTGCTTCAAATAGATTAAACTCGCCGGATAACTGTTTTTGAGCGTACTGCCTTTGTCTTTGCGCCCTGGCGTCCCTTTGCTGTATGTAGAATTGCTCGCCGCGCTGGAGCAGCTCGCCAATTTTTGCTCTTTGCGCGGCGGCGGGTAAATCGGTTTTGAGCGCTCGCTGAAGGTCGGCCCAAAACTCGCCGCTGATATTTTCTGGATATGTCCAACCTAACGCTGTAAAGGCTGCCCGCAGTCCGCGTTCAACCTCTGCTAGCGAATAGCGTGAGCTGCTGGTCTTTAACAGCGCCTGATAGCTGCCCTTTTCTCGTCGGTAGAAGCCAGGGAAACGCATCGGCTGATGCGGGCGCGTTACGGCGGGATCTCCCAGGAGGCAAAGTACGAAGAGTCGTCGTAGACGAACGACCTCACCAATAGTGGCTGGCTGATCTAAGAACAGGTGAGAATGAATTGACTTCGAGCCGCTGCTGAGCTGTAGGCCATACTCTAAGCCGCTAATGTGCTCAAACCAGCGATAGCGCTCTAGCTGCTCAGAACGCGTGGCGTTGTCAATCTCACAGCCGATATGGTCTGATTGGGCGATCTCATCTTTAAGTGGTAGGTCTGCGCCATTGCCTGCAGGCACCCAAAATATGCCACCGTTCTGAATTTTGCTAATTCTGAGTAGTTCAGCTAGGCCATCCGCTCGTCCGTCAAAGGCGATTGACCGCGACTGGCTGCGAACTTTTTCGCCGTAGCCCTGCTTTTTACAATCGACTTTGCTAATTTCGAGCCGGGTATGGTGCGCTCTCCAGGTGTCGCCGTCTCGGCGGAGCAGCACAAATCGCCCATGCCCAAACTTCAGCCATAGGCGATCGCCCCTTATAACAGACAGAGATTGCTTAATTGCAGATAATCCGACGCCTGAGAGCTTCATCTCGCACTCTCCTGTCGAGAAGGCAAAATGCTAAATAAAACTCTTGTATCTGCAACCGACCAGTTTTTAAACGCTGGGTGTGGCTGTAAGCCTGACTTCTTTAATTGCTTAATTCGAGTGTACTTTGATATCGAAGCACGCTCGAAAAAGCAAGTCTTGGTCAAACCTTCATAAGGCTGGGTTCCTTTACTATCAAAGGCAAAAGCCTTTGATAGGCAAAAAACTAAAACTTGGTGCTGGTGATTTTTATCAGCTTTGTGTAGACTGTACCTAGTCACCCTGCCTCCTTTTTTGGAGCAAGGTATAAAGAAAAAAGTTCATAGTGTTTTGTAGGCTTTTTTCAGTAAAGATTCAGAGGGTTGAACCGAGTTTCTCAGGCCGGGTTCTCCTCTGATTTTTGCTATCTACTCATAAATCCTTAGATTATGAGAAATAGCTGCATAGAATTGTCAAATTGCTATAGACAGTTGCTAGCATCCTTCTTTTTCTTCCCTTCTTCCTCCCTGATAGTCAATAGCTCTGTGATCATCGTCCGTACTTTTGCCGCGAACGATAACTCTTGCCATTCCAGAGTGTCTTTATAGTCAACAATTTTGCTATGTAAGCCAAAAAAGCTAACACTGTGCCTGTTCTTTTCTTCGGTTGCCATGGCTAGATTTATCATAATTGCTCCAGGCATCATTGTGAATCATGGTGCTTCGTTACGATAGATCCAGGGTGCCCATACGTCAAGATAATCGTATACCGCTCGTTATGCTTATACCTCCAACTGCACCTATATTCTTTGCTAGCCGATAGAGGTTGCCTGTTTTTGTGTGATGCCGGTGTTTATGATTTGTGACGGCGTTGTTGCACCAATATGAAAGAAGCACTGTTATCCTAGCTAGCCCCTCTGTT
>QBMC01000161.1 GCA_003242035.1 Nodosilinea foveolarum
ATCGGGTTTTCAGTCCCTAACCTATCAAGCTATCTCTGCAAATGAAATAGCCCTGGACCTTTATCAATACAATTACTGCTTCTATACATAATTCATCGCATAGTTTCATGAACCTTCGAGTGAGAGCAGGGCCGCAGAATTTACTTCATTAACGAAGTAAACCAAGATTTGGGTAGAACCAGATGATGAATCAGCACAACTATCTTTTTCAATTTTAGACAATGTTATTTTTTATTGAGAAACAGAGCAATGAGAGCTAATCCGCAACAGCTTAGAGAAGAATTTAGAAGCCACCTTACTTCTGAAGAAATAGGTTCTTTAGGGGTTGATTTAGGAGCTGGATCTAATCACTACAGAGCTTATGTTGGGCCACCGTTCAACTACGATATAAACGGTGCACTTCAATTCCAATTTATGCTGGATCTAGGGTTGAGAGAGTATCATAGATTCCTTGAGATAGGCTGCGGCAGCCTAAGACTCGGACGACTATTGATGATGTACTTACTACCATCTCGGTACTATGGCGTTGAACCTAATGAGGAAATGTTTCATGAAGGAGTCAGAAATAATCTAGGCGCTTCTCTAGAAGATAGTGACTTTATCCGCCTAAAAAAGCCAACATTTTCTTACAATGATGCATTTGATTTTAGCTTAGTTGAGGGTACTGTTGATTTTGTTATAGCCCAATCAATCGCCTCGCACACTGGCGTTGAAGAAACTAAAAAACTCATGACCAGCGTCAGTTCTGTTATGCATGAAAATAGCATTGCTATGATCACATACATTCGATGTGTTGCAGAAAGCAAATCGAACAAAGAAAATGGCTGGTTTTATCCAGAGTGCATATCTTATACTGATTCGCACATGTCAAAAGAAGCGAAAGCGTTGGGACTCATAGCTTACAAAACGTCTTGGCCACTACTTAACAAGAGGACAGATGGGCTTATCACTACTCAGACTCCGCTTATTCTAACTCGCAAACCTTGGAAAGCTACTTTAGCTCAACAATTCTCGGGCCTTAACATTGACGCAATTGAGCAGCTTGTTTAGTCCATTAGCGCAGAGTATATGGATCGCGAAGCGCTGCAATCTATCAGGAGCTAATAGCTATGGATTTAAAAACCATTGAAACAGTTGCAGATTGCCTACAGCAGGCAAAAAAGCAGGAAGAACAAGGACAACTGCCAACTGCGCTATCGTTGTATATTAGGGCAACAGAGATAGAACCTGCTAGTGTAAGTGCCTGGGAGAAGAAAGGCAGTTGCCATTTCTCTCAGCAGAATTACGACTCTGCTAGAGTCAGCTACGAGAAAGCGATTGAACTAGGCAGTAAAGCACCCTGGGTACGACTTAGGCTGGGTCAAATTTCTCAAAAAAGAGATGACCCTGAACAGGCGATCGCCCAATTCAAAGCCGCGATCGCCCTAAACCCCAAAAACTTCACCTTTCACATCGCCTGCGCAGAAAGTTATGCCAAGCTACACCAGTGGGATCAAGCTATGCGCTGCTGCGAACAGGCGATCGCCCTAAACCCAAACCTACCGCGACCCTACGAGCAGTTAGGAGATATTCAGCACGCGCAAGCTCAGCTAGTGGCCGCCAAAAGCAGCTACGAAAAGGCCATCGAATTAGGCAGCAAATCACCTCGAATTCGTCTCCTGCTAGGACGAATTGCTCAGCAGCAAAACAAGCATAGAGCGGCGATCGCTCAATTTAAAGCAGCGATTACCCTCAACCCGAAAAATCTCTCCTTTTATATGGCTTTGGGAGACAGTTGCTGTAAGCTAAAGTGGTTTGAAGAAGCTAGCTCCGCTTACAGCCAAGCCACATTGATTAATCCAGAGGCGGCTGAGCCATACCGAGCACTAGGCGCACTATATTTCTCGCAAAAGCAGTTTCTAGCTTCTCAAAACAGCCACCACATAGCCATCGGAAAAGGCAGTAAAGCCCCTCAATCTCGCTTTCATCTCGCTCGAATAGCGCAAGAAAAAGGAGACTCGGATACTGCCTACTACTGGTATCGAGAAGCGATCGCCCTCAATCCCAACAACGCCCAGTTTTACTATTACTTAGGCAATCTGCAATCCCAGCAAAGCAACTCAAACCAAGCTAGAGCCAGCTACACAAAAGCGCTTGATGTCAATCCCAAATTCAAACCGGCGCTAGATGCTATTGATACCCTCGCTTTTATCAGTCCATCGCTAAGTAGTTCTTTTGAAGATAGTTTCTTTTCAAACAGTACTGCTCCAGCCTCTACCTCTAGCCAAAATGCACCTAGCCCAAGCGCTCCAAACAATCCGCCTCTAACAGAAGAAACTTCTAACACAGCTTTGCCCAATTTCTTTCAGCGAATCCTCAAACGATTTAGGCAATAAATTAGAACCCCGGATATCACTAATTCACACGCTTAACGAACCATCTCAACGTGAGGAATTCCACCATCGTCATAAGGCTCGCCAACCCCCTCAAACCCAAAGCTTTGATAGAACTCCCTCAAATAAACTTGTGCAGAGATCTTCACCGAATAGTCCCCGTAGGGTAACTCGCATTTCTCCAAACATCGCTGAACCAGCTCTCGACCTAACCCTGTCCCTCTAGCCGATTCCACTACCAGCACCCGACCAATCGAAGGTTCCGCGTATCTCGTATTCGGCGGCAGCAGGCGAGCATAAGCAACAATCTGGTTAGCGCAATTATTACCGAGCAGATGCAGGGCTTCCCGGTCGCGCCCATCCACATCTAAGTAAAGACACTTCTGTTCTAAAACGAACACCTGCTGGCGCACGGCCAAAATGTCGTATATCTGCGCATTCGACAACTCGCCAAACGTTCGCCAATACCAGTCAATAGCAACATCCCGATTACTCATAGCCCAAAGCGCAGCCATCTTTACGAGGGTCAGATCCCCCTATCAAGCCACCGGATTCAGTCATCCAAATCGCCTGTCCGCCCCCGTGAGGATTCACTACCGGCACCACCTGATGCCCCAAAGCGCTCAGCGCGGCTCGTACCTGATTGGGCACCCCCTTCTCTACCTGGCAGGTTCTGCCATCGTGAAACACGCGCGGAAAATCGAGCGCGGCTTGCACATCCATCCGATAGTCCAACAGATTGGTAAGAAAGTGCGCATGGCCCGTCGGCTGATACTGACCGCCCATTACGCCAAAGGGCATCACCGGGCGGCCTGCCTTCATCAGCATTCCAGGGATAATAGTATGCAGCGGACGTTTGTTGGGCGCGATCGCATTTCGATGTCCCTTAGTGAGCACAAACCCCGCCCCCCGATTCTGCAAAACTACCCCCGTTTTTGGACTCACAAGCCCGCTGCCAAACCCATGAAAAACAGAATTAATCAAGCTAATTGCGTTGCCATCCTCGTCTACTACGCATAAATAAACCGTGTCGGGGTGGGTCGGAAAATCTGAGTCTGCTAGAGGTGGCATCACCTTATCTGGGCTAATTTTGGCTCGTAGCTGCGCCGCGTAATCTTCAGATAAAAGCGTGTCTAGTGGAATATCAGCCTGATCTGGATCGGCGACAAAGCGATCGCGCACCCCATAAGCCAACCGCGCCGCCTCGCACTCCAAATGCAAACGCTGAGCGCTCATCGGCGCAAAATCCGTCAGGTCAAACCCTGAGAGAATATTTAGCATCATCAGCGCCGTCAGCCCCTGCCCGTTGGGCGGACACTCAACCACGTCATAGCCGCGATACTGCGTAGAAATCGGCGTCACGTACTCAGCTTGGGGCGCAGCAAAATCTTCTAGGGTATGAAAGCCGCCGAGCGATCGCAAATACCCCACCATATCTTCCGCCACCGCCCCCTCATAAAACCCATCGCGCCCCTGCTCAGCGATGGTTTGTAGCGTTGCCCCTAGCTCCGGCTGTCGATGGCGATCGCCCGCCTTAGGCGCTTGCCCATTCACCAATAACATTCGCGTCGCATTCTCAGTCGCCCGCAGCTTCTTCGCCAGTTGGCCCCAGTCAAGTGCTACCCTCGGGTACACCGTATAGCCTTCCGTCGCCAGCCGAATCGCCGACTCAAACAGCTCGGCCCAGGGCTTGCGGCCATACTCGCCGTGCAATTTCCACCAGGCATCCACCGCTCCTGGAATAGTCACCGAGTGCGGACTTTGCAGCGAAATATGCTTCATTCCCTGGCTCAAGTACCAGTCTAAAGTCGCCCCAGACGGAGCCTTACCAGATCCGTTGAGCGCAACGACATTCGCCGCAGCCGCTGGCGCATATAGCCCAAAGCAGTCCCCGCCAATACCCGTGGCCTGCGGCTCTACCACACACAAAACCGCAGAAGCCGCGATCGCCCCATCCACCGCGTTCCCGCCCGCGCGCAGCACATCTACCGCCGTCAACGTTGCCAGCGGATGAGAGGTCGCGGCCATTCCCCCATTGCTATAAGCAGGAGACCGACCCGGAAAATGAAAATCACGCATGTGCCGAATTTAGCAGAACAGCTCCTCAAACCTACCAAAAGATCGGCGCTTAGCCCTACCTCTATCTGCTACCAGGGATTTCCCACCATCGTAAAGGCCAACCAGAAAAACAGATGCTCCAGCGTGGCATTCTCCGGCAAATCCCATTCATCTGACAATCGGCATTAAACAGTCCCCGTGAAAATGCCTATCTTTAGCTCGCTGAAGTCATTCTGCTACGGGCCGTCTGTGTTTTTTCGGAGACTGATATATGGGCAGTTGCAGCCCCCAGCCCAAAAGCAGGCATGTTGCCATAAATGCATTCATAGCTAGCAGGATCGATTCGATAGGTTTCGTGCCAAATGCCCACACTCCCATCAGTCCCAATTTTTCGCATAAAGTCCTGCCACGCCGCCCAGTGCGGGTCATCCTTATCGCAAGCGAATCGCGTCAAATCTTCGAACGAGCGCCAGTACGAAATCATGCAGGTTTCTAAGGGCCAAATGCGACCAAAATTCTCTACACCCAGCAACCCTTTCTCAGGATGCTGAGACAGCGTTTTTATCATCGGCCCCATAGCTTGCGCGACGGGCAACCATTTTTTCATCGCCCAAAAACGATTAACCCGAAAACCAATCAGAAAAACAACAAAAGGCTCTGAAACATCAGCCGTATACCGGCCCGGAAAAACAGGGTTCATTTTCTTTACTCGCTGCGGTAGCGGAAGCAGGCTTCGTCGTTTTTGAACAATACTTATAATATACCTCTAGCCGCCTGAAGATAACGGCTAGAGGCACTTTTGAGATTTCAGTTGAGGCGATCGCAACTGCCTGGTTTGTCAGGTGCTCGAAGATAGTCTGACTGACCTACTGTTCAACAGCCGTCCGGCCCACAGAACTTGTGCGCGCTCAGCACCTCCGCTTCACAGAGATAGACGATGCCCGAATAGTCGTCGAAAAAATTCAGTGCAATCTTATCCGAAATCTTCAGGGCCATATCCCGAGTGTCGGTGAGCACCTCGATCTTTACATTCGCGTAGGTGCTGGAAACGGTGGGTTGCCCCGACGAGCGCACGTTGCGACTGCCTTGACCGCCAGCGTCCACCACCGTATAACCGGTCGCCCCGGCTTCGTCGATGATCTGGGCGATCTTTTTCAGCAGCAGCTTTTCCGTGACGATGACGAGCTTGGTGGCTGGCTTGGCCATGTGAGTTACCTCTTGATGTGTGTATTTATATGAACTATATACCGGCAGAACCGGCAGACTGCGACCCGTCTGGGATTAGCCGCCCATCAGCGCCTGGGCAAGCCCAATGTAGAGCGGTATTCCCAAAGCGATCGCAACCGGCGTACCGACGGCTGTAGACGAGCCGATGTAGGCGGAGGGATTGGCCGACGGGATACCAGCCCGTAAAGTGGGCGGCCCTGAGATGTCTGAACTGGAGGCGGCGATGACGGCCAAGAGCACGACGCCACCAGGACTGAATCCCGTGGTGTAGTGGGCAATCATGCCGAGACCGAAGGCGATGAACCCATGCAGCAGCGGTGCCACAAAGGCATATACAACGTACCACTGGGCCACCTTGCGCAGCTCGCCAATTCTGGCAGCGGCTTCCATACCCATGATCAGCATCAGTACCGAAAGCAGGCCAGCGAACAGGGGAGAGTAAAAGCTTTCATAAACACTTTCTGGCTGGGTTATTAGGCCGAGCGCGAGGCCAAGTAGCAATGCCGATAGGGCAGAACCCTGAAGGCTTTCCTGCACGATGGGCCATACCCTAACCCGCTTGTTTGCAGTACCACGCTTCTTACCGGTATAAATGCTGGCCAAGACGATCGCCGTCACGAGCGCTGGGATGTCCATGAAGGGATAGAGTGCAGCGGCCCAAGGCTCGTATGACATGCTTTGCCCGTCCATTAGCGTCAGGGCGGCCGCGAGGGTAGAGCCGCTCACCGCGCCGAATAAGCCTGCGGTCGCAATGCCATCCTCGGTTTTGACGTTCGGCAGCAGGCACAACGTGTAGCGCCCGATGAATACGATCAAGATTCCTATGATCACGGCGAACAGCGCGGGTAACAAGATTGCCCCTAGATCGGCGTCGCGGATCGCCTGACCACCCGTCAAGCCGACTTTCATGAGCAGCATGAAGACGATGAACTGATAGACCGGATCTGGAACGGATAGTCGGCTACCGAGGGAGGCAACGATCATGCCACCAATTAAAAACCCGAGGGTCGGGGACTGTAACTGCGATAGGAAGCGCGTCAAAAAATCGGACAAGAAATCCACGTTGTAATTTCTCCTTTATTAGATCTTAAGGGTCAGGACGGGTGTGATAAATGAGCTTTAAAAAGCTGAAGAGAGTAAGGATGAAGCGCTTCATCCTTACAGCACAGGCGTTACGCAATAACCTGTCAGCAGGGTGTTCAGAGATGACCGCTCTCCAAACGTAATTGGAAGGCGATCGCTGTCCTGCATACTCCATAGACAAAAGTCTATTAATACTTCAATTTTCATGTGCTTAAGTCTATCTCGGAATGCATCCGGAATTGCACTGAGTTACATGAGTTTGCAAAGCAATATTAAATACAGCTCATAATGTTTTCTTCTATTTGACAATCTTCGATATTTCTCTGGTTAAGGTAAATTGTGATTAAGATTTTTCTTCATCGTTGCGGCTGTTCACTGAGGGCTGAGAATAACGGCACTTTCCCCCTAACTTTGGATCACACCTTCGATGGCTGTAGAAATTGGGGTTTTGGCCGGGTGGCGTGAAGCCCGAACCGGCTCAAACTGTCCACTGTCGATTGCCAGCGGCTTAGCACAGTGATATTGTCTATTCTGTTCAATTTGTTACAGCATTTACTTAGGCATACGCAGCATTCGTCCTGCAAAGTTGCCTCGATAAAAGCCCCTAACTCTCAGGTTTCTCTTGCCAATGCTTTCGCTATTTTCTTTTCTCTTTCTAGCTACAGCCCCGCTCACTGAAGTCGTTGCGCCATTATTAGTAGAGCCGTTGCCAGCAGAGCAGATTGTAGCGTCAGGCCCGCTTGAGCTGGCCCAGGCAGACGGCAATGTAATTACGGTGCCGCAAGAGGTACGATCGCTTCCCGGCAGCCTCAACAACGTCCCCGTCTTCAACAGCAACAGCCCCGAAATTATCGAAGGCGACGGCATTTTACTCTCCACTTTTCCCAGCCGGGACAAGCGCGATCCAGACGCTCACCTCGACTACACCTTCAACGGGCGCTTCGAGATTTTCTCTCATCACGTCGCTCGCGGCACCGATGATCGCGACACCCGCACTATGTACGAAGGCATTATGGTGCACAATCCGGGCGATCGCCCCGTCACCCTCACCATTCGCAACGGCGCCTCCCACATCAGCCAGGAATCCCCCTGGAGCGAAATCGACACCAATAGCTCAAACCTTTACAGCAACAACTTCTCCGGCCCCGGTAGCCGAGTCATGAACGAAGTGCTGCGCGGTCGCCGCCAAGCCTCGCTGCCCAGCCAGGTCACCATTCCGCCCAAAGAAAGCCACTTGCTGCTCAACGCCCCCATTCCCCTGCGCCGCCTTAGCGTCCCCACAGACGGCAGACTAGCCCCCGGCAGCGAGCTAACCCCGCCCCCTACCAGCACTAGCTCCGGCGAAGGCGCTCGGCTCAATGGCCGCTCCACGCTCATCCGGCTAGACAGCAGCGGCCCCGTTTACGTGGCTAGCTTAGCCATGCACGCCCCCCAAAGCGGCGGCAAAGAATACGTCCCCACCTTAGATAACTGGAAGCAGCTTCTTAAAAACGGTCAGTTAGCTACCCCTAGAGATCAGCCCCCTAGCCGTCCCGGTAGCCGCGACGCCCCCTTTCGCTACGGTCGCGTTTCGGGCATCGCGCAAGGCTCCCAGTGGAAAACGACCCTCACCGACAGTCGCAGCAGCCAGCTCTCTATTCCCAGCCCCAGCGAACAAATCTCCTATGCACTGAGTACGCTAGAGCGCAATACCTTTGGCACCCGCCAGATCCAAAGCGCGCCCATTAGCAAACGCTATCGCGACACCGCCTACCTAGCCAACGGCAACTACGGCGTGGAATACAATCTCACCCTGCCGCTGGTCAACAATACGAGCAGTCCCCAGTCGGTTGCGCTCTCTATTCAAACTCCCCTGCAAAACGATTCACTCAAAGACGCCCTGCAGTTTTATGCCAAGCCAGCCGCTCGCGTGTTCTTTCGCGGCACCGTTTTGTTTGTTTACAAAGAAGACGATGGGCGATCGCGCGCCTACTATACCTACCTCGTCCAAAACCGAGGACAGCAGGGCGAGTCGCTGGTAGAACTTGCCCTAGCTCCCGGCGAGCAACGCGATGTCAACGTGCAGTTTCTCTATCCACCCGACGCTACCCCGCCTCAGGTTTTGACGGTTACAACCAAAGAGTAGAGGCAAAATTTCTACCTTTAGGCGCTTGCTTGCGGTGACCATTGCCAAAAGAATGTAGGCACATTGCAGAACAATTCGCAGCGCAAGATCTGAAGATATATCTGGAGACACGGATGAAGAGAGTGTTATCAATTATATTAGGCGGCGGCGCAGGCACGCGGCTTTACCCCTTAACCAAGGTGCGAGCCAAGCCAGCCGTTGCCTTAGGCGGAAAGCACCGCCTAATCGACATTCCCATCAGCAACTGCATCAATTCAGATATCTTAAAAATCTACGTTCTAACGCAGTTCAATTCGGCCTCGCTCAACCAGCATATTAACCAGTCTTATAACGTCTCCGACTTCCGGCAGGGCTTTGTTGAGGTACTAGCCGCTCATCAAACGCCAGAAAATCCAGACTGGTTTCAGGGAACAGCCGATGCCGTGCGGCAATATTTGTGGATACTAAAAGAAGCAGAGGTCGATGAATACCTGATTTTATCGGGCGATCATTTGTATCGCATGGACTATCGAGACTTTGTGAAGCGTCATCGAGAGACAGGAGCCGACATTACCCTAGCAGTACTGCCGGTTGGAGAGCAGCGAGCGTCTAGCTTTGGCTTGATGAAAATTGACGAGACGGGTCGAGTTGTTGATTTTAGTGAGAAGCCGAAAGGCGACGCCCTGAAGGAAATGCAGGTAGACACAACTAAGCTAGGACTGTCATCAGATGAAGCCGTGAGTAAGCCCTATATTGCTTCAATGGGAATTTATCTATTTAAGCGAGAGGTGTTAATAGATTTGCTCACCCAACAGCCTGAGCAGGCTGACTTTGGCAAAGAGATCATTCCTAACTCAGCGAAAAATCTCAACGTTCAAGCTTATTTGTTTAACGACTATTGGGAAGATATTGGCACCATTGAATCCTTCTTTCATGCCAATTTAGCGCTGGCCAAACAACCCGATCCGGCGTTTAGCTTTTACGACAAATCGGCCCCGATTTATACGCGATCGCGCCATCTACCACCCACCAAACAGCTAGAGTGCCACGTATCCCAATCAATCATCAGCGAAGGCTGCGTACTAAAAGAGTGCCGAATTTCGCATTCAGTCATTGGGATTCGCTCGCGCATTGAGTCGGGCTGCACCATTCGAGACAGTTTGCTGATGGGCGCTGACTATTATCAGTCTGATTTTGAGCGGAAAGGTGATTGCGATCGCCAAGCAGTTCCCATCGGCATCGGCAGCAATAGCGAAATTCAAAATGCCATTATCGACAAAAATGCTCGCATTGGCTGCAATGTCAAAATCCTCAACAAAGATCGAGTTGAAGAAGCCGAGCGCGAAGCCGAAGGGTTCTATATTCGCAGCGGTATTGTGATCGTCTTAAAAGACGCGACCTTACCCGACGGGACCATCATTTAAGTCATTCTTCGTAAATGGAGAAAAGGTCGTATAGAACCTATTTGGGATCTTTAGATATTGGCTGCAAGCCTTTTGACCATTAGC
>QBMC01000162.1 GCA_003242035.1 Nodosilinea foveolarum
ACAAGTTGCCCGATGCTCCTTCTTTAATTCCTCTAGCTACGACCTGAATCCTTACCGTCGATGTAGCACCATAGCCAATATTCATCCGGCTCGAATGATTGAACGATGGCATGGGTAGTCCTGTCAAAATGCTTTTGCGCAGTCCCACATAGACTCGAATACCCTCCAGTAGAGAGATTCCTTATTTTTGGTTTTGTGCTGATCGCTCAGGATGCTTTTTGGCAAAGCATCAGGCCAAACCGTTGCTCTGTGTCTGTGAATATTTCAACAACCTTCAGACGATGAGAGGAGAGAGAATTTGCTATCTCTTCCAAACTAAACTTACGAGAGATTTCGCTGAGAATGCGATCGCCCATCTCAAACTCAACCGTCAAATCCAAAACCTCCAGCCGAACAGTCTGAGCCGTCAGACTCTCTAGATACATCTCAATCTGTTTTTTCTGCGAGTTATACGAAGCAACATGCGCAAAGTTAGCCAGGTCAAAATTACCTTCGAACTGTCGATTGAGATGACGCAGCATATTAAGATTAAAGGCCGCTGTCACGCCTTGAGCGTCGTTGTAAGCTGATTCCAGAATAGATGTCTCTTTTTGCAAATCTAACCCCAGTAGAAAATAATCTCCTACTTCTAGCGTTTCACTAATGTTTTCTAAAAATGCCTCACACTCGGCTGGCTGAAGATTGCCGATAGTGCTGCCAATGAAGGCGATCATTCTGGCTGGAAGCTGCTTTGGCGGCAGGGCGTTTAGGGCGGGTTCGTAGGTGCTGGCGATCGCCCAAATCGACATCGCTGGATATTCTTGCAACAGCTTCTCAGCGCTCTCCGTTAGCATCGTATCGCTCACATCTACAGGCAGATAGCGCAGCGGATAGCCTGCATCCTGGTAAGCATTTAGCAAAATTCGAGATTTGGTAGAGCTGCCGCTGCCGAGTTCGACGATTTCACAGGGGCCAGTTTTTTGAGCGATCGCCCCTGAATACTCTTTCAAAATGGCCGTCTCTGTACGCGTCGGATAATACTCTGGCAGTTCGCAAATCTGTTCAAACAGCTCAGACCCTCGCTGATCGTAGAAGTACTTGGGCGGCAGAGACTTCTGCTCAGCCGATAGGCCCGCTATAACGTCTTTTCCAGACTCTAACTGGTCATCACTCATAAAATTACAAACGCTGAGTCGCTGAGAAGCAGGCGAATTAAAAACAGACTGGCTCAAAATAATTTCCTAACGATAAAGCCCAACGATAAAACCTGAGTCAAACAGCACAGCGAAACCCCGCGAACATCTCTCTTTTATGAGGGTGATACCAATTGCGAAAGCTGTTGCGTAATGTCCAGCGCGGCGTGGCCCAGCTCCCGCCTCTAAGAACCCGATGCGCCCCGTCAAAATAAACTTGAGAATAGCCCTCGTAAGGAAACGCCCGAAAGCCAGGGTAGCGCTCGAACCAGCTATCTGTCCATTCCCACACGTTGCCCAACATGTCCAAACAGCCGTAGAGACTAGCGGCTTGCGGATAAGCATCCGTTGGTGTTGTGGTGCCGACCTGATGGCCATAATTACAATTACCTAAACTATCCGGTGCGTCAATATCTTCTTCATCGAACCTATCGCCCCACGGATAGCGCTGCATACTGGCCGTTTTAGCATTCCAGCCTGCTGCTTTTGCCCACTCAGCTTCAGTTGGCAATCGCTTACCCACAAAGCGAGCATAAGCATCGGCCTCATACCAGCTCACTCCGCAGACCGGATGGCGCTCAAACGAGGCGTCGTCTGTCCAATAGAGCGGCGAGTGTAGCTGTGCCACCTGCTGCCACTGCCACCCCTGCGGCGACCACCATTTTTGAGTCTGGTAGCCACCCACCTCAATAAACTGGCGATACTGGGCGCAGGTAACAGGCAATTGATCGATCCAATAGCGACCCAAATAAACCGGATGAACAGAACGCTCATTGTCTATAGCTGTTAAGTCATCGCATCCTTGATGAAACTCTCCTGCTTCTACCAGCACCATATCTGTCGTAGCCACTCTAGAAGACAGCGGCATTGTTGGAGCGGGCTGCTTTGTCTCTTGCCATGAATGCATTGCCAGCACCATTGAAATTGTTTCGGCGTGCTGACTTTCGTGCTGAATCAGCCAGTGCCAGAGTTGAGCGTCTTGCTGTATATCTGATGTTTTAAGAACATCCTTCGCGATCTCTCGCACCGCTCCCAAATAGTCCAACACTTCTGCTAGCACTGGCAAATTTTGCCGATCGGCTTTGGGCAGTCCATCGGCGGCAAACAGTCTTTCGTACTGACTTTTGCGCTGGGGGAACAGGCAGGACAAACCGCCTATTTTCTCTGCAATCCAAAGCAATTCGGTGTAGGCAATGTGGCCCAGGTGCCATCCTACCGGGCTGAAGTCCTGATGAGACTGGGTGCGAAATATTTCTGGCTGAATGCCTGCCACCCGTGCAAGCGTTTGACGGCGACATCGGGCGATCGCTTGTTGGATCGTGGCCAAATCGTTCGCGGCAGCAGGCGTTTTTGTAAGGGAAAGGAAAGAAGAATGCAATGGATAATCGAGGGCTTCGCCTGAAGGTCTAGGACATCTGCAACTTCGCATAGCGCGAACTATCCAAGCATGGCGTAGCTTTTAATTTGCAGATCTCGATCAATACTAACGATTTCGCTCTGATTGTAGGTCTGCCAATCGGCTTCAAAGAGGGCTTCGGAGGTAAGAATAGCCGAATCGGGAAATTGCGGTGCGTTTTTTAGCAGGTAGAAGGAAGGCGCTGTCTGCCGGTTGTCGTAGCGTAGGGCTACCAGGCGATCGCCCGTCGTCAAAATAATATTAGCCGCCACCCGGACATCTTTCTGCTCTGCCAGCTCGATAATTTCGCTCATCGTCCGCTTCAGCGCCTCTGCCAAATCCAAACCGGGTTCTTGCTCTAAATGATGAACCAGCAGCGCGAAAATATGCTCAGAATCGGTGAGTCCCTGAATTTTGCGATAGGCGACATCGCAAAGCCGCTCTCGAATGGGTCGATGCAGCGACTCAAAGAACTTTTCAATTAGGCCATTGTGGACAAACAGCAGGTCGTTGTGTGTAAAAGGCTGGCAGTTGCTCAAATCTAGCGGCATTTTGCTAGTGGCGCTGCGCAGGTTAACCACAAAGTTCTTGGCCTGAATGTAGCGACACAGATCGTCGAGGTTGCGGTCGTTCCACAGCGGTAGAATGTTGCGATAGACGAAGGGATCATCGCCTTCGCGGTGCCAGCCTAAGCCAAACCCATCCCCGTTAAGCACAGCGCCATCTAGCTCTTTAGGTTTGTAGCTCTGTACGAGTAAGGAATGCTCTGGCTCTAGTACCAGCCGATTTAAGGCAATAGACGGGCCAAGGTAACCTAAAATTCGACACATATAGAAAAACGTAAGAAGTCTTCTTATTTTGGCGTAGATAAAGCTCTCTTAGCTGAGAATTCTCGTAAAGATCCTCCCTAAGAGATCTTTCTAGCGAAAAGAAGCCAGAATCTCGTCATCAAAAAGCTTTAGAACTGGCGATCGCCAGACAAATCCAGCCCGCGATGAACGCAACGCCCCCTAGCGGCGTAACGGGGCCTAGCGCCTTGATTCCCGCTAGACTCAAACCATAGAGACTACCGGAGAATAGGACAGTTCCGGCGATGAAGCACCAGCCTGCGACGGTTAGTAAGGAAACGTTGGGCGATTGTTTAATCAGTAACGCGACTAGCAGCAGCGCCAGGGCGTGATACATCTGGTAGCGAATGCCGGTTTCGAAGCTACCCAACGCCGTTTCGGTGAGCTGCCCCTTAAGGGCATGAGCGCCAAAGGCTCCTCCGGCAACCGATAGTGCGCCTAGAATGGAGGCGATCGCAAAAAATAACCGGGCCATATCAAATCATGTGCGACAACAAGCGCTACAAATAGAAGCAGTATTCCACCACGCCCGCTTCATCTACTTCAAAATCGGCGTTAAGCGGGCCTGCCCAATCGTTCAGGCATTTTTGGGCTTCTGCCAGCGAAACCTCTGCTAGCATAGCGAACTGTAGCGGATTTATTTTGCCATCATTCGCTTTTAGCACTTTATAAAAGAGGGTTTGCATCCGCTGAGAACGTTTCCGACGACGACGCGATTCCATATCTATCAGCATTAAACCTGCCCCTGCTGTACAGGGAATGCCTAACAGTAATCCAGCGGTTACCGTCTCGCGTTTGTGCAACCGTTCTGAATGGCTATCGAATGCTGCTTCTGCCGCTCTGCCAAGGCACAAAAACCCTAGCAATAAGCCGAATGCTGACAGCCCAACGCCAGCGATATGTTTTGAGGTAGTCATGATGTTGCCCCGAGTGTAAATTGGTCGGTGAGCGGGTGAAACAGAGGGCTGATAGAGGCAACTCCCCGCTTCTTAAGACACATTTAAACTAATTGATGATCCGGATAGATACGATTGCTTAACCGCTAGCTTTAGACAAACTTTAAACGACGTTTATCTACGGCAACGGCGCGCCTGCTTTCTAACTCAATGGTCCAACTCAATAGTCAGTGCTAGTGTGCCCGCGCTTCAAAATTAATTGATGCGAGTTAAGAACATCATTTCTTTATATCAGATCTAAGATTGACCCTCAGCCGGACGAGTCGCTTCTAGCAAACGAGAGAAGTAGAAGGGCGCTTTGTTGAGCGATCGCTGTCCAATTTGCCAACCGTTTGCCTCTAGCGCGGCCACCACATCCGACTCTCTGTGCAAATAAGCTCGCGTTGCCTTGCTCGGGCCAGGGAAAAAATCACCCACTTTTTTTAGCGTGGCGTAAAAGCAGGTTTTAGGCGCAAAGCTCAAAATCACCCGATCTGTAGCCAGACTACTCAGATGCTTAATCATGCCGTCTGCCTTTTCCTGGGGGTAGTGAATCAGCACGTCTAGACACACGACGGTATGATAACTGCCGTCAATCTGCTCCAAATCTTTAGCTTCAAACACGGGCATTTTCTCCGCGCTCAGCTCGTCCCCTAGCTCAGCTTTGGCCCGCTGTGCGCCTTCAGTCGCCATCTTTTCAGAAATATCGCTGGCATATACCTTTGCGCCCATTCGCGCCAGTGGAATCGTCAGACTCCCGACGCCACAGCCTGCGTCACACACCGTCATCGCCGACAGGTCGCCATCTTCTGCGAACCAGGCCAGCGCGTTATCAATCGTCTTTTGGTGCCCAGCGCGAATGTTCACCTGCACCTTATTGACTTCGCCATCGCCATAGATGCGCTTCCAGCGGTCAAAACCTGTTTGGTTGAAATAATCACGAACAACGGTCTTATCATCGAGGGTAGGGGTAGTCATGTCCGCTGTAATAAATACTCGTTCAATAGGTTTGTGCGCTTAGATTTTAGTATGTTTTGCCTGCTTGAGTCGCTTGTATCTACACAGCGTCGATAATCACTAATCTTCACGCAGTAAAGCCCGAAAACCCATTTGTTGGAAGTGTTGATCGGCAGTCAGTACCTGATTGATGTTCTGATTGTGCATGACGACGCAGGATACGCAGTCTACAAGACCCCACTGCTTATCCATACAGGTAGTGATCTACGTTGGCTGACCAATCCGCTGGCCCTTCTAGCCGAAAAGACAGCGCCGTTCGAAGGAATGCGTTTTCCGTAAGGTTTTCGGCTTCATTACATCTCGGTTCAGAGTCGGTAGTGCTATTAGTTTTGTTAGCATTTGTGATGACAGCGCCATTCTCAGACTGTGTTCGACTCTGGCTATTGTGTATGACACCGTTGCCTGTGGCAGATGTTACTCGTTTTGAAGAGGCGGTACTCTGTGGACGAGTGTTGGATACTATTGTCTCTAATAGCTGCCTCTCTTCAGCCGACATCGACAGAATAGTCTGCGCTACCAATTCAATTCGACTAGTCGCTTATTCATAGTGTCTTCTCCAGTATCCTTCTACTATAGATGACAGAAAACGGCATGTTAACGCTATGGAACACAGAGTTACGTATCAGTCATAACCATATCTTTCTCGAAGGCGTAAGTATCTTGACTGCCCGAGGACGAATGCCTTTTCAGACAGCCCGCAGCCAGTGGAGAGGCGAGTAAAGAAAGAACCCCTTCGACATATTCGTCTTCTAAGCAGGGTTGATATTTTGCGTTGTAGTGCGATCGCACTTCCATCACCGAAAAACTTTTCCGCTTTTGATGAATAGATTGTCTCGACAGCTCTTTCACCGTCTGGACAATTTGGCTTCCCTGGCGCTGCGATTTTTTGAATGCGATAGAAGCCGCTTCCTGTTCTGCGAAATCTTTCTTCTGTTTTTGAACAAAAGAAAATAGCTTCTGGTCAGCAGCTTTACCAAAGGGAGTTGACCCCAAGATTTTTTTCAAATCATCAGGATTTAGTGATTCCTCGCATAGCATTTTAAATGCTACCAACGCTTGAAATGTTTCTGGGCTAATAACGTTGATCCCAGAGTTCTTAGCAAACTGTTCGTCCTGACCGGTAATTCCACCTGCCGCGATCGCGAGTTTAATAGAGCCTTCGTAAATCTCTCTACCCAACCATTGAATACCTAACTTATATAGCTGTTTGGCTGGTGTGCTAGGTTTACCAATCGCAGTAGCCTTGCACTCTCCCATCAGCGAATAGGGCCGATCTGCATAAAAGTCTAGACCCCCTGCACCGCCGGTTGCCTCTGGATCTAAGCTCGCGGTTGGTTGATTCAATGAATTGCTAAATCCTAGCGTCAAGAGTCCTTTGCGCACCAGCTTTTCAAAGTCGTAACCATTACTGGAGTTGCCCATCTCAGATATCTTCTCAATCCAATTAGGAGAATTCAAGATACTTACAGGCTCAGGAGTCTCCTCTTTTTGAGCATTATTACCCGGAGGTTCAGGCTCAATCTTCGGTTCTAGAATTTCTTGTTTCGCAACAGCAAATTCTCCGTCGCTGTAAGCAGGCGATTCCGCGCTAACTTCTAGATGGTGGGGTAGCGGAATGAACTTATAAATTTGCTCGCAAACGGGTTCGGACTCTACCGTAAAGGCTTCTGGCAAAGCGTAAGTTCTCAGAAAAGATAGAAACAGACTGCCGTTTTGCAACCGTTGGGATAATGACTCGGCTGTCCAAATAGTGAGCTGTGAGAGGGTGGCGATCGCCCTTTCATCCACCGGCTGACAAAACACGCACTGCGCCCAATGCGTAGCGCTTATTGGGTTGGAGAGCGATCGCACTTCACTCTCCAAATCTGCCAACACATGAGCATGATACGAGCTGCTTGCTGTCTCTGAAGAGATGCGACAGGGCAACAGCGCAAACGACCTATCTGGCACGATAAATCGCTGAGTCACGGCGACGATAGACCTTTTCTGACGGAGCGCAACAATATCCAGTTCAGGTAAGCAAAGGGAGATATCCAGAATAGTCATGCGGATAAGGCTTCAGTGAGTTCGTTCATTTCGGACTGGACTTCGGCGTCATCAACCAAGTCATCCGCTGTCGATTGAGACAGATCTAGCGTCAGGTCTTCTAGGCTGATGTCCTCGCTTGGTCTCTGAAGTTCTTCACCTTCTAAGCCTTCTTCTACAACCTGGCCTTCTGGACGACTCAATATTTCTTTGATAAGCGGATTGTTTTGTAACAGATCGCGCGTGAAGGCAAAATAGTCTAGGCGTTTATGAGTCAGATCGAACTTTTCGTGATGCTCGTAAACATATTGCAGTGCCAGTAGTGGCCTAATGTCTTCGAGCGCTAAATCTACCCATTCGCCGCCGTTGGCGATGAGCTGATGATAATATTCGTAAGAATCCCAGCAGCGCTTGATTTTGCGATCACGCGATCTGACTAAGCAGCCTCTAGACAGGCCAAATGTCTCAGTATCTAGCAACCGTCTAAATCCAGCACCGACGGAAAGGCCATGCGTCTCTTGCATGACACCAACACCAATAACGACAGGATCACCACTTTCCTCACCCACTATCTTGAACTGCAGCCGATCATTGTTTTTATACTTGGGCGTAACTTCTTCCACGCTTCTCACAACGACACCCTCTATTTGTTTGTCTTTGAGACTGCTCAAGCTAGCTAGCTTCAAAAAGCAAAATTGCAAAGCTGAAGCACCCACTTCATTCGTCTCCAGATCTTCCAAACTAAACTGCTCTAAAGCGTTTTGGTAAGCTTTCACAAATCTTTCTGTAGGAGAAAGCGGGATCTGTTCTATTGATTTCAACTTCTCATTAAGCTGCTTAGCGAACCACTGCAAAGTCTCGCGAGCTGAGGGTCTACCCTTACTAAAAGCGGCAATTTCTTCTTCGACAAATGGGTAGATTGAATTAGGAGGAACCAATCCCTTCTTTTCGTAAAAGCTTTTGAGCGTTAAGGCACAAAGGTCTTTTGCATTATTCTCGTTCAGATTTATTAGGCCGACCGGATCGCAATAGGCAGAGATTCTTTCTACAGCGGCTTCTCGACCCGAGCGCAGCTTTCGCCAATCTCCAGGCAATATTGAGGTTAGTAGGACAACGCCTTTTGCATTCTCTGATTGCACTATAGAATCAAACAGCCGCTTAACTAAGTTCACAATGATAAATGGCATTGTGTACCCGCTTTCATCTAAGACGGATGAATCTAGCTCATCGAAACAGACTATAACTGACTTGTACTCAGCGATCAGGGAAACTAGATTCACGATAGTCAACGCAGCAGCAGCGTTTACTGCACCTTCACTTTTATCGTTTTCAGGTAAGCGCAGTTCGTCTGCATCCCGAGATGTTAGCTGTTCGCCTGCCAACCACTTCACAGCCAGATGACCACGTTCTTCGGAGAGTGTCCAGACAATCGCTCTTAGGAGGTAGACATCGGTACTCGGCTTTAACCATCTAATAGCCCTAACTAGCTCGCCGACTAAATCTTTCTCCTGCTTGTACCTGCTGAGATAAAGTTTGTCAAACTTGGCAACCAAATCTTTAGCTGCTAAGGTTTTGGCACCAGGATTATTGATTCTAACGGCTTCAGCAACCATTAAAGCGGCAATTTCCTGCCATTGGGTTACACCGCCGCACCGTTGTTCTAAACTTTCCGCAATAGATTGTTGAAAAAGCAAATTTATCAAAGACGGATTGCCGTACTTATCGGCGCTAGCGTAGATAAAAACGCCTTCGCTAGCAGCCTGTAATCGTCTGCGAATACGCTTTAGTACATGGCTTTTACCAGTACCTTTATCAGCTAAAAATACAATAGAGGTTACTTTCTCTAGGCTAGAATCTGCCTCTCGAACTTGGCTTGCTGCCTCGAATAAGGTGTCAGAAGCCTTTGCATTAATAGAAGGAACATCAGGGAAAGATTCGCCCCAAATGTTTTGTGCTCTCACAACAGGCGGCTTTTCAAATGGGTTGTTGGCATCTAGGGCAACTAGAATCGCAGACTCGGCAGAAGCTGTTTGGGAAAAGGGCATCGTGTTTAGAGCTAGAAGTAAAAATAGATATAGTGGATGGTTTCATGGGCAATTCGGATAAAAGCGATTAGGTTCTTTTTACAAAGAATCGAGCGCCCGCACCGGGAATGGTAATCGAGTCTTCCATCTGATCTTGAGTGATATCAGATAAATTGCTACCCATTAGCTGTACAAGATCTTCTGACTGAATTTCCAATAGCCATTCGTTGAATTTTTTGCGGGGGAGGCGATCGCCCAACTCTCGACGAATGCGATAAATCGGCACTAAGTTATCTAGGTTGTAGTCTTGGTTTAAGCGATCGTAAGTTTCTAAAGCTGTCTTTGTGAAAATTTCGTAGGAGTCTATTTTGAGAGCGCTACCATTTTTATGTCCATTAGATGACACCTTTTCGCTATCAGAAGATCGAAGACGAGTAGATACTCCTGGCTTTATTAGTCTGAGCATTGCGTTTGCTGTTTTTGCACCGATGTTTGCAATAAAAGCAAATTCATCATTCATCAAATTCTCAATCAGCCGATTTTTACCGACATCAGCAACGGTATAGCGGTAGTGACTTCCAACCTTCTCTTTACTAAGAGCACCGCCGTCTACTAGCTGCTCTAGTGCCGCATCATAAGAGAGCTTTGCACTACTACCCTTTTTACTAGCGGGCATGAATTTAGATTTGGATAGAGATATTTCATCCAAAGCCCATAATCTTAGGGCTTGTAAATTAATAATTTCATGCTATCTGCCATTCTGAGGTACGAGGATGAACCATATAATTCCACTGTGGGCAAATCTTGCGGTGAGTCA
>QBMC01000163.1 GCA_003242035.1 Nodosilinea foveolarum
CTTGAGGCTAGCGTGATTGCACCATTTATCCTCTTAAAAAAACCTGAATCCTTACGTTTTGAGTATGAGCAATCCTAATAAGAAGCCTAATCGGAGTTCCGAGGAGTATGAAATTAAGTGGTCGCCGCCTACTTTGTTTGCGATCGCCGTTGCCGGTGTTTTAATAACGCTGCTGCTGACGGGCTTTATCTCCCAATAGAAGCCCCATAGAAGCGTTGATTGGCAACTTTACTAGACCTGAGAGGGTCTTTATTTATGGGTGCCTAAGACTCGACTTCAGACGCAAGCAGTAAAGACAATGGACTGACCAAATTTGATTTGTGAGCTAGTCTGTGTGGAACTAGCCGTCGTTTGCAATCATCCATTTGTAGCCATCAAGGAATATCAGTATGTGCGGAATCGTGGGATATATCGGCACTAGAGCCGCCAGCAGCATTTTGATAGAGGGTTTGAAAACTTTAGAGTATAGAGGTTATGATTCGGCGGGCGTAGCTACGATTAGCGAAGGCAAGCTGCAAAGAACTAGAGCAAAAGGCAAGCTGAAGAACCTTCAGATTAAGTTAGAAGGATTAGAAGATCCGGCAAAGTTGGGAATTGGTCATACGCGCTGGGCGACGCACGGTAAGCCTGAAGAACACAACGCGCATCCGCATACCGATACGAAAGAACGGCTGGCGGTGGTGCAAAACGGCATTATTGAAAACTATCGCGAGCTAAGAGCAGAGCTAAAGGCGAAGGGACACGAGTTTCGCTCTGATACCGACACTGAGGTAATTCCTCATCTAATTGCTGAGTATTTAGAACATCCAGAAGGGACGGTGCTTGCTGAGCAGTCTACGCTGCTAGAGGCGGTGCGGCAGGCGATGGTGCGGTTGAAAGGGGCGTTTGCGATCGCCGTCATCTCCATCGACTTCCCCGACGAGCTAATCGCGGTACGTCAGCAAGCACCCTTAGCCATTGGCTTTGGTCAAGGTGAATTCTTTTGCGCCTCAGACACGCCTGCCATTATGCCGTACACCCAGGCGGTGCTAACGCTAGATAACGGCGAGATTGCCAGACTCACCCCGATGGGTGTAGAGGTTTACGACTTTGAAGGACATCGCCAACGGAAGAAGCCGCAGACCCTGAACTGGAACCCCATCATGGTGGAAAAACAGGGTTTCAAGCACTTTATGCTGAAGGAGATTTACGAGCAGCCTGGAGTGGTGCGGACCTGTTTGGAAGCCTATTTGAATACGGAGTGGGACGTGGATAGCGATCGCTCCCCCATTCGCCTGGGTTTACCTGATGTCCTGCTAGATGACTTGCAGCATATTCAAATTCTGGCCTGTGGTACGAGCTGGCACGCCGCTTTAGTCGGTAAGTATTTGCTGGAGCAGGTTTCTGGCATTCCGACTTTTGTGCAGTACGCCTCTGAGTTTCGCTATGCCCCTGCGCCGCTGATGCCGAATACTTTGACGATTGGCGTCACGCAGTCGGGTGAGACCGCAGACACGCTGGCCGCGCTAGAGATGGAGCAAACTCGCCGGATGGCAACGGGTGAAGATCAGTATGCGGCGCGGATGTTGGGTATTACCAACCGAGCCGATAGTTCGCTAGGGCGACTGGTGCCCCATCTCGTTGAGACCAAAGCCGGGATTGAAATTGGCGTGGCGGCAACGAAGACCTTTGTGGCTCAGCTCATGGCTTTTTACTTCCTCTCTTTGGAGTTGGCCCACCGTCGTCAGGCCATTTCTAACGAACGCATCGCTGAGTTAATAGACGGGCTGCGCCAGTTACCCGCTCAGCTAGAGCAGGTGCTAGAAAGTCAGGAACGCTACGTAGAAGAGCTGTCTCACGACTTTTCTCAAACGCAAGACTTTATCTTTTTGGGTCGGGGTATTAACTATCCGATTGCGCTAGAAGGGGCGCTGAAGCTAAAAGAGATTAGCTACATTCATGCGGAGGGCTATCCGGCGGGCGAGATGAAGCACGGGCCGATTGCGCTGTTAGATGAGAAGGTGCCGGTGGTGGCGATCGCCATAAAAGGCCCGGTCTACGAAAAAGTCCTCTCGAATGCGCAAGAAGCCAAAGCTCGCGATGCCCGTCTGATTGGCGTAGTACCCATGAACGATGCGGAGGCCGAAGAGACGTTTGATGCGCTGCTGCCCGTGCCCGATGTAGACGAACTGCTCTCCCCGATTTTAACGGTCGTGCCCTTACAGCTACTGTCGTATCACATCGCCGAGCGACGCGGCCTAGATGTCGATCAGCCTCGCAACCTGGCGAAGTCTGTAACGGTAGAATAGTGCGTTGAGTTAGCTGATAAGGCTTTAAGGCTCAGTCTAAAGATTCGGTCTAAAGACTCAGCAAATACTCATCGCTTCCTTACCACGGACTCAAAACGTCCTGATTACGGCGACCTATCTTGGTGTGTATAGAGGAATACATTTCTCACTCATTAGGAAATCATTATGAAACGTTTTATGCTCTCGCTGGCTTTGCTTTCTATGGGGGCGATCGCTTTTGCGCCTGCTGCGTCTGCCGCTTCTACCGTTAGAAATCGCCAGGTATCCAGCGTCAGTCAGCTTCCAGAAGGCTCGACCCTTACAGACTTAGTTCAGCACAACCGAGATGCACGGGGAAAGAAATAGACAACAAAAAGAAGCCTTCCTAAATCTGTATAGATGCGGGAAGGCTTTTTGCTGTGGTCTAAAATGACGCGGTTTCTAAAACGCTTGACGAGAAACCATTTTTTCGATATTTGCCTGAGTCTGATGAAGCAGCGAATGACGTGGGCTACCTTGGCTTTGCGCATTCATTGAGGGTACGAGGTTGCGAGCTTGCAGAGCCATATGTAGCTGTAGCTGTGCAACATATTCGCTGAAGTCTTCGCGATTGGAGAGAGAAGGGGCTGAAGATTGCAAGTTAGACACTACTATTTCCTATGGGCGATGGACAAAAGGCTGGCGAACCTGACTTTTCAGGCATAGTAGCAACCTATCACGTGTGATAATCGAAACTTAATAGCCTGTAAGAAAGGTTTACAGAAGGCTCTTTTGACAAGAAGATGTAGTCTGTTCTGAATCGTCGATTTATCAGGGTTGGTGGGGTCTTATGAAAGCAATTGTGGTGGGAAGTGGGGGTCGTGAACATGCGCTGGCCTGGAAACTATTGCGATCGCCCCACATATCCGAAGTCGTTTGCATTCCAGGCAACGGTGGCACCGCAACATTAGCGGGCTGTCGCAACGTGGCGATGGCGATGACCGACGTGGACGGCATTGCTCGCTGCGCCCTGGTGAACAACATGGCCTTTGTGCTAGTCGGCCCAGAGCAGCCGCTAGCTGATGGGTTGGCCGATGCGCTGAAAGCCCAGGGCGTGAAGGTGTTTGGCCCGACCCAAGACGGTGCGCAGATTGAGGCGAGTAAGACTTGGGCGAAAGATTTGATGGCGGCGGCGAACGTGCCGACAGCGGCATCGGCAGTATTTACCGACGCAGAAAGTGCGATCGCCTACGTAGAGCAAAACAGCGTCCCGATTGTGGTGAAGGCCGATGGGTTAGCTGCGGGTAAAGGCGTAACGGTGGCGATGGAGCGGGGAAATGCGATCGCTGCGATTGAGTCTGCCTTTAGCGGCCAGTTTGGCTCAGCGGGCGATCGCGTGGTCATCGAAGAATTTTTGCAGGGGCAAGAAGTCTCCGTACTGGCCGTAACCGATGGCAAAACGATTCGTCCGCTGCTGCCCGCGCAAGACCACAAGCAGGTAGGCGAAGGCGACACTGGGCCAAATACCGGCGGGATGGGAGCCTATGCCCCGACGCCGCTAATGCCTGCCGAGCTGCTGGAGCGCGTTCAATCTGAGATTTTGGAGCCGACGCTAAAAGGATTGCAGGACAAGGGCATCGACTATCGCGGCGTAATTTATGCAGGCTTGATTATTACGCCAGCGGGCGATCCGAAGGTGATTGAGTTCAACTGTCGCTTTGGCGATCCGGAAACGCAGGTGGTGCTACCGCTGCTAGAAACGCCTCTAGAAGAAATTGTGCTGGCTTGCTGCGAGCAGCGATTGGCCGCTATGCCGCCGTTTGAGTGGAAGGCGGCGGCCTGTGCCTGTGTGGTGATGGCGGCGAAGGGCTACCCCGGTAGCTACGAGAAAGGGCTGCCCATTGAAGGGATTGAGATTGCTGAAGCGGATGAGGCGGCGGTGGTGTTCCATGCGGGCACTCGCATCGGCAACGGGGGCATTAAGAGTACGGGCGGTAGAGTATTGGGGGTGAGTGCGATCGCGCCTAACTTTGAAGAGGCCATTTCAAAAGCCTACAGCGCCGTTGACAAAATCAGCTTCCCCGACGGCTTCTACCGCCGCGACATTGGCCATCGGATAAAGGGAATGAGTTTGGCAGAATGAGTCCGTAGCGGGCGGTCTACGGCTAGAATAGTAAGATATTGGTATATTTCACATTTCATTACATTTGCTTTATGGCTGCCGAAGCGCCTATTGCCCAATAACATCGCTAGACATTAGCAGCCCCAACCGTTCGATGGTGCAATCCCAACAGCCAATATGGATTTCTTCCGCCAAATTAAAGCCCTCTTCCTCAACTGGTGGAGCGACTTCACCCTTCAGACCCGGTTGATGGCGGGCGCGACGCTGCTGGTTTCGCTGGTGATGAGCGGCCTAACCTTTTGGGCGGTAAACATTATTCAGCAAGATGCGCAGCTCAACGACACCCGCTTTGGTCGCGATTTGGGCCTGCTGCTAGCCGCCAACGCCGCCCCCCTGATTGAAACCAACGATCGCTCCGAGCTGGCCCGCTTCTCTTACAAGTTTTACGAAAATACCTCTAACGTCCGCTACATGCTCTATGCGGATCAAGATGGTGAGATTTTCTTTGGCATCCCCTATTCCGAACCGGCGGTTCAAAACTCGCTGACCCTGCGGCGGCGAATGAAGCTGCCTGCCAACTACACCAACAGCACCGATGCCCCCATGGTGCGCCAGCATCTGACGCCAGCGGGCATGGTTACAGACGTGTTTGTGCCGCTGACGGTAGAGGGCAATTACAAAGGAATGCTGGCAATGGGCATTACGCCTAATCCAACGGTAGTGGCCTCGTCGCACCTAACGCGCAACGTGACGATTGCGGTGTTCATCTGCATTTGGGTGCTGGTGATTTTGGGTGCGGTGATTAACGCGCTGACGATTACGCAGCCGATTAAAGAGCTGCTGCTAGGCGTGAAAAACATTGCGGCGGGTGACTTTAAGCAGCGAATCGATCTGCCGCTAGGCGGAGAGCTAGGCGAGCTAATTTACAGCTTTAACGATATGGCTGAGCGCCTAGAGCGCTACGAAGAACAGAATATTGAAGAGCTAACTGCTGAAAAGGCCAAGCTAGAAAGTCTGGTGTCTACGATCGCAGATGGGGCTATTTTGCTAGATGCCGACACTAATTTGGTGCTGGCTAACATTGCCTCGCGGCGGATGCTGGGCTGGGATGCGACGGCTCCGCTGAGCGGAACTATTCTAGAGGGGTTGCATCCGGAGGTGCGCGCTCAGTTGGCCCCGCCCTTAGCACTAGCGGCAGCGGGTGAAGCGCATGAAGGTAAAGAGTTCCGGATTATGCTGGCTGAGGGCGATCGCACTATTCGAGTCCTGATCAACACGGTGCTAGGCCAATCGCGCGAGACGGTGAGAGGCATGGCGATTACGCTGCAAGACATTACGCGTGAAGTAGCGCTCAACGACGCGAAAAGTCAGTTTATTAGCAACGTCTCGCACGAGCTGCGGACGCCGCTGTTTAACATCAAATCGTTTATTGAAACGCTGCATGAGTTTGGTGAAGACTTGAGTGAAGCCGAGCGACGAGAATTTTTAGCGACGGCCAACAGTGAAACCGACCGGCTCAGTCGCTTAGTCAACGATGTGCTCGATTTGTCTCGGCTGGAGTCCAACCGGCGCTACGAGTTTTCTGCGGTAGAAGTACATCAGCCCATCGATCAGGTGCTGCGAACTTATCAGCTCAATGCCAAGGACAAAGAAATAGAGCTGCATAAAGATATAGAGACAGATTTGCCTTCTGCCTTGGGCAACTACGATTTGCTCTTACAGGTATTTGGCAACTTAGTCGGCAATGCGCTGAAGTTTACTCCGGCCGGTGGTCAAGTAACGATTCGAGCCTACGTTGCGCCGAGCATTAATCCGAAGCTGGTGCAAAACGTCCGAATCGAAATTAGCGACACGGGGCTGGGCATTGATGACGAAGACCAGGCGGCTATTTTTGAGCGGTTTTTTAGAGTGGAGAACCGGGTGCATACGTTAGAGGGTACTGGCCTGGGGCTTTCGATTGTGAAAAATATTATGGACAAGCACAATAGCCAGCTTAATTTGGTGAGTGCCGTTGGCGTCGGGACGACCTTTTGGTTTGATTTGCCTGTGTATGAGTTGGCAGAGGAGCCAGCGAAGGATAAATCAGGGGACGTAGATTCTGATTTTTTTTTGAAGACGATGAAGAGTGAAGCGGCGGCTGAGGGGGCGCTGGCATAGCTGCCTTTAGATTTCACAGGTCTTTAGGAAGACGCTAGCTGCTATTTATCTGACTAAACTCAAAGCTAGCTGTCTATTGGCGGTTGCTATGGCGGTTAGCTTTGTGTGGCAACGCTAACATGACGCACCATCTGATCAATGCGTTCGTAAGATAGCTATATACAACTGTATGGAGACTCCTTTTATGAGCTTACTCTCTCAGCTAAAAGAAATGACCGTTGTGGTTGCCGATACGGGTGACATTGGCGCAATCGAAGAGTTTACGCCCCAGGATGCGACGACGAATCCTTCTCTAATTACGGCAGCGGCAAAGCTGCCTCAGTATCAGAGCATTGTCGATGATACGTTGCAGCAGGCTATAACGACGATGGGCAAAGATGCCGTCGATGCAGATGTGTCTAGAGAAGCGTTTAAGCATTTGGCGGTGGCTTTCGGTAAGCGCATTTTAGAGATTATTCCAGGCCGGGTTTCGACTGAGGTGGATGCGCGGCTGTCGTACGATACGGAAGGGACGCTGGCGACGGCCAGAGATTTGATTGAGGAGTATGAGGCCGCTGGGATTAGTCGCGATCGCATCTTGATCAAAATCGCCTCCACCTGGGAAGGCATCAAGGCCGCCGAAATCTTAGAGCAAGAGGGCATTCATTGTAATTTGACATTGCTATTTGGACTGCATCAGGCGATCGCCTGCGCCGAAGCCAAAGTCACTCTAATCTCTCCCTTTGTCGGTCGTATTCTCGACTGGCACAAAGCAGATACGGGCCGCGATAGCTATCCGCCTTCTGAAGATCCGGGTGTGCAGTCCGTCACTGAGATCTACAACTACTACAAAAAGTTTGGCTATAAAACTGAAATTATGGGCGCGAGCTTCCGCAATGTCGATGAGATTAAAGAACTCGCTGGCGTTGATTTGCTGACTATTTCTCCTAAGCTGCTGAAGCCTTTAGCTGAAACAGAGGGCAACTTGCCTCGTAAGCTGGCTCCAGAAAATGCCAAAGATCTAGACATTGAGAAGCTGTCTATAGACAAGGCAACTTTTGACAAAATGCACGAAGCTGATCGCATGGCTAATGACAAATTAGACGAGGGAATTGCGGGATTCTCTAAAGCTTTAGAAGAACTAGAGCAGTTGTTGGAAGATCGTCTTGCACAGATGAGTGAGCCAGTCGCTAGCGCGTGACCCTGGATTTTTGAGCGATTGCCGAAATTACCCTTATCTGCGGTCCTTTTAGTCGGAGAATCTTAAAAGTGTGACAGTACATCGCTGTCGCACTTTTTCGTTTAAACGCCTGAAACTATTATATGTCCAAAGCACAGGATCGTCGGTCTGCTAAGGCTGTTAGTGCGATCGCAACAAATGAAGAATATGTCGCTTGTAGTCGATAAATTCTGTTGTTAGCTTAATATCTAGCGCTCTATGTTTAGGCAACTGAATGGCAATTGTTTCGAGCAATCCACCGCATTTGTTCATAATATGAACAGTCTGAGAGAGAAAAATAGCTTCTTCTACGTCGTGAGTAATCATCAAAACAGAGAGCTGCGTTTTCTCCCAAAGATCGTGAAAAAATGACTGCATCTGTTCTTTGGTTTGGGCATCGAGTGCGCCAAAGGGTTCGTCCATTAGCAGCACTTCGGGGTCGTTGGCTAGGGCGCGAGCGATCGCCACCCTTTGCTTCATCCCGCCCGACAGCTCCTTAGGATAAGCTTTGGCATAGTCGCTTAGCCCCACAATTTCTAGATAGTCATTGACGATACTAAGCTGTTCTGTTTTAGGTAGACCCTTTAGCTTTAACCCAAAAGCAATGTTGTCCGCTACAGATAGCCATGCAAACAGCGTATAGTTTTGAAAAACCATGCCTCTATCTGCGCCGGGGCCACTAACGGCGCGACCATCGACTAGAATGTGGCCAGACGTGGCCGGTAGCAGGCCCGCTGCAATGTTGAGCAGTGTTGATTTACCGCAGCCAGAAGGCCCCACGATGCAGCTAAATTCGTTGATTTGTAGCTGTAGGCTAACGCTGTCTACCGCCGTTTTGATTTGGTGATTCTCCCCAAGAGAGGCTGCGCCAACGCGCTCAAATACTTTAGTAATTTCTCTAATTTCTAGCTTGGGCTGAGCTGCCAGATGCCGGTCTGAAATTGTCGTAGGAAAGTCAGGCATGGCGGTCATTAGCTTACTTTTGATTCGGCCCAAGGCGTCAGGATGCGAAAGGTTTGCCTAAACGCAATGTCCGTTAGCAGGCCAATGGCGCAAATAATCAGAATACAGGCGATAGAATTGTCCGTTCTAAGACTGCGCTGAGACCGGGCAATAGTGAACCCTAACCCATTTTGAGCGGCCACCAGTTCTGCAATGACCAAGAAGTTCCAAGCCCCGGCAATATTGACTCTTAGCGCATCAATAATGTTAGGCAACGTCGCCGGGAAAATCACCTTGAACAAGACATCTCGACGGGTAGCTCCTAGCGTATAGGCCACGTTTAAGGTTTCATCGGGAACAAACTTAACTGCGTCGGCGACCATGGTGGCGTTGTAAAAAACAATGCCCAGACACACTACAACAATTTTGGAGACTTCTCCGATGCCCGTCCAGAAAATAACTAGCGGCACAAATGAGGCGATAGGCGCATAGCGCGCTGTGCGTACAAACTTGCCCAGCAGACTATCCATGCTCTGAAAGGTGCCCATGGCGATGCCAACGGGGACGCCGATAAGCGCCGCGAGGAGAAACCCGGCGAAGACGCGAGCGAAGCTGACTAGCACGTCCACAATTAGGTTGTCTTGAAGGTCTGTCGCGAGGAACATTTTTACCCCAGCGATCGCAGCTTTAGCCGGGGTCGGTAAAAACGGCTCTTGCACAATGCCGCTATAGCTGAGGGCTGTCCAAACTAGGAGGGGGATGGTGAGTGAAGCGATCGCCAATAACAACTCTAGCCGTCTCGGAAAGTCCTGACGAATACTCCAGAATACAGAAGGCTTTAGATATCGTCTTTTGGGGGCGGTCACGGCTGAGTTTCCAAGGGTTAGATAGCACTAAAACGTTGCAGCTTCCACAAACTGAGGATCTAAGAGCGCTGCGATGTCGGTTGGCGCTGCCTCAATTTGCTCTTCTGCCAGCAAAAAGGCTGAGAGATCTTGAAGAGACTTAGCGAGATAAAGATCGCTGCTTGGATCGCTCAGCATCTCCAGGTTAGTTGCCTGGTCGGGAAGCTTCACCCCTTTTAGATCTTTATCCAAATCCTCAGTCGAAATCTCCAACTCGGCTGCACCAATTTCAAGCGCTTCTTGCCGGTTATCTTGCAAAAACTGTAGACCTCTTAACGTTGCGTTGGTAAATGCCTGAACCGCTGCTGGATTGCTCTCTATATAAGCGGTGTCGAAAAGGTAAAGGTCGGTAATAGCGGTCGGCATTTTAGACGAGTCGTAGATGATTCGGCCATCTTTTACGGCGTCGGCTGTTTGCTGTAGATAGGGCGCATAGGTCACGGCAATATCCACACTGCCAGATGGCTTTGTTGCGTGAATCAACAGAAGAGAGAAGTGTCCTTCTCCGAGCGATCGCCTTTAGTCATCAATCCAAACCGTGACAGGTTTAGCGATCTGAATC
>QBMC01000164.1 GCA_003242035.1 Nodosilinea foveolarum
CTTGAGGCTAGCGTGATTGCACCATTTATCCTCTTAAAAAAACCTGAATCCTTACGCTAAGACAAGCCGTCATGCAATACTCGCAGTCTTTCAAGCAGATCATGCAAGCATCTATGCAGTCCGTCATCTTAGAATCTAGCTGGGCAATCGTCATATTAATGACCCCTGAGTGAAAGTACCTAGTTTTCAGAGTATGAAGATGCCATTATCAAGTCATCCGTCCAAAGAGGGGGAAAAGAGGGGAAAAGCGGCGATCGCTGCGTCAGCTCAGATTAAGTCGCACTATTGTCTAGCTGAAAATCAACAACTATTGGCAGATGATCCGATCCAATGTCGGGGCCAGTATGCATTCCTACGACCTTTAGAGAAGAGCTAGCCAAACAGTGATCAATGGGAATTTGCACCAGTCTAGTGAGCGCGTTCAACTGTGGAAGCTTTACGTAAGAGAGGCTAGAAGGCCAGGTGGGTAAAAGACCAAAGCCTGCTCGTGAGTTCTTTAGCCCCGTTTGATGTACGAGCTGTCGGTAGTAAGGCGACCACATGCTAGCATTAAAATCGCCGACTAAAATAACTGGATCGGACTGCAACTTTACATAGTCACTCACGGCAGCAAACGCCTGGTTTCGATCAGCAAACATGCTAGGTCTTACCGGCGGGAAGGGGTGAATTCCCACGACTGACATTGGTTTTCCGTTGATCTCTACGCGAGCCGACATATGCGCAGCGCTGCGAGTGTTGAACTGCTGAAGCTGGACATCGGTTAGCGGATTTTTGCTGTAGAGTACGGTGCCCAAACGATAAGGCGTTAGCTGATTAGAGCTGTAAGGCAAGATTGTTTTTAGGGCGGACGCTAGCTGCTCTCCCATCACGTCGTTGACTTCCATAAACAGCGCCAGATCGGGTTGTTCTTTCATTACAAATGCCAATATTCGCTGAGCGTCGGTGTTGCTTACCCATACGTTCGCGCTCAGGACTTTATAGTTGGTAGCAGGACTTGAAGAAGATAGCGGAAGGGAATACCAGGAGATGAGTTGAACAGAGAGCAGGACGCAAAGCAAGGTCATTGCTAGGGCTAGACGAGATTGCTTTAGGCAAAGGATGATGATAGTGAGGGCGATCGCCACCATAAAATACTGCGCCTGAAAATGCGACAGTCTCTCCAACTCGATAAGCCAGCCATAGTAGCTAGTCACCATGGCTAAGGCACTAACGCCCACACCTAGCAACAGGCAGATCAAAGCAGCGATAAAAGAATAACGTTTCATATAGGCGACCGGACAGTAGAACAAAGATACCGCTTGTGAGACAGTTCTGATGTCTCACCCACAGCAATACAGTCCCGTCGCCTGATTTTTCAGACCTAGTCTTTCAGACAGTGCGCATACCAAATACAGGCGCTAACCCATCAAAATCACGTTGTCGATCACGTGGATGATGCCGTTGTCTGCTTCGATATCGGATGCGATCGCCGTTGCATTCTTCACCTCAAACACAGGATCTGTCCGCACCGGAATCAGCGATCCCTCTAAAGAAGTCAGCGTGTCCACCTTGGCAATATCCGCCTGACGCAGCGCCCCAGAAACCACATGAAACGTCAAAATTCTAGCTAGCTGCGGCGGATTATCAACCAGGGTCTGCACCGTTCCCGGCGGCAATTTGGCAAACGCATCGTCGGTCGGCGCAAACACGGTAAACGGCCCACCCGTCATCAAAACCTCTAAAAGTCCGGCGGCTTTTACAGCCGCAACCAACGTCGAAAAGCCCTCGGTGGTCGCGGCAATTTCTGCAATACTCGGCACATTATCTCCTATTTATTGAGCGAGCGTTGACAACATTAGTCCATCTAGCAAGCACAGCCCCAGTCTAGCGGTAGCGCTGTACCTGGACATCCGGCAGTCGGGCCTCGGGTCGCTTAAACCGATCTATCTGCTGCTCGAAAAAGGCTCTATTCGCTTTGAGATGTTCAGGATTTTCATCATCTAACGGATACAGCAGCGCCGCTCGCAGCGCCTGAATCACCGCAGAAGTCACGTTATACATCGAGCGCTGAAAAGTAATTCCCAACTGCACCAAAATGTCATCGTCCCCTCGCCCGTTGCGCTCGTACTCTTCTACCAGATAATCTGGCAAGAAATGCACCATATCTTGCATTAGCAGCGTCGGCGGAATACCCGCACTGCCCACCGGGTAAACATCCGCGTAGAGAATGCCATAGTGAAAGTCTTTTTGCTCAGACGGCACCTGTCCAGCCTGGGCGTTATAAGACTTGGTGCCACGGAAGGGCGCAGTCCGATAAAAAACAGCTTCTACATAAGGCAGAGCCGCCTCATATAGCCAGGTAAATCCTTGAGACTTAGGAATAATCTCGAAGCATTCTCCGCCAATGTAAGCATGGTGATAAATCGGACGACCCGCTACCGCAAAGATGCCATTCACCAGGAACTCCATGGCCTCCGGCACCGTGGTCATCTTACCTTCATCGTACAAATCGCTCATTTCGAAGAACACCGGAGCCATCACTTCCCAAAACAAGCCCAAATTAGAATAGTAAGAGAGCTGCTTAACCTGTTCTAAAAACATTTCAGGGAAAAGCTTATGCAAGGCAAGCATGGCCGGATTACCTTTGAAATAAGCACGAATAGCGCGATCTGCCCGCTCTCGGTAGTCGTCGCTATCTAAGTACTCGTTAAATCTAGGGTTAATGTCTTCATGCCAAAACATCGCTCGCATACAGGCTTCGGCAAATTCCATATTCACCCGGTCGTGCCAGAGATGATGGAAAATTTTAGGCAGCTTGCGGTTGAGTTCTCCTTTCTCCATAAAGGCTCGCAGTTCTGGATGCGCATCGGCCTCACCGCGCCAAATGCGTAAGTCAGCCGTCTCCCCTGCATAGGCATTGGGCCGATCAAGATAGTCATCAGACATAAAGTACTTAAAAGCAGGCAGTGGATTGAGGAAAACGCGCTCTGCAATGTAGAGCAAATCTCTCCAATAAAAATCCATCGGCACGGCATAAGCTTTGTAGATACCAATAATCTGCTTTAGGTTCTCTGGGGTATCTGGCAGCATAGAGCCACCCGCCTCTAGCCGATGGATCACGTCCGCAAAGGCATGGTTAGACGGTGGCAGTTTAGCAGTCGTATTAGCGGTCGTCGTTGCAGCAGTCATTTTTCAACACCTTTGTGCAATGAAAATTGTTCAGTCCTAAAGTTACTCAGCCCTAGAATTCAGCTCTAAAATTGCTCAAGTTTGGCAGAGTCAAGTTTCAACGCAACCTGTTCTACTTTCTGAGTCGGCAAGCCCGCCACCAGAGCCTGCGCACTCTCTGTACTCCAATGCACCAGCCAATTGGGTTGCAATCCCAACACAATCACTAGCGTTGCCAACACCAAAGCCGGAGCGCGCTCGATAGAAGAGACTTCCTTATACCCTGTTTTCTCGGTCATGGTTCGACCATCTAGCTTGCCAAAGCAGGTTCGATTGATCAAAATGACGAAGTAAACAGCCGTTAAACCGGTGCCGATGACGCAAATAAGAGTTTGCACCGGAAATACGCTGTAGCTGCCCTGAAAGACCAAAAATTCAGTGATAAATCCGACTAAGCCAGGAATACCCGCGCTCGCCATTCCGCTTAGTACCAGCAGCGCACTCACCATCGGCAAGCCTCGCAGCGGATTCATCAACCCGTTGAGTCCATCGAGCTGACGGGTGCCGACCTTATCTTCGACTAAACCGACCAGGTGAAACAGCAAGGCTAAGATCAGTCCGTGAGAGACCATTTGCGCGATCGCCCCAATCAAACTCAATTCCGTTGCCGCCGCCCCGCCCAACATCACATAGCCCATATGCCCAATCGAGCTGTAGGCCACCATGCGCTTAATGTCTTGTTGAGCGATCGCCGTAATCGATCCATACAGGACGCTAGCCGCTGCCCAAACCGCCAAATAAGGAGAAAGCAGTGACCAAGCATCAGGAAACACCCCTAAACCAAACCGGAAGATGCCGTAGGTTCCCAGCTTCGCCAGGACGCCGCCCAGCAAAATCGCCACCGCTGGAGAAGCCGCCACATACGTATCCGGCAACCAGGTATGAAAAGGAATCAGCGGAATCTTAATCCCGAAGCCTACCAGCAAAGCGCCTAGCAAAACCACCTGAGCAGACATCGGCAAATTGTGCTGAATAGCCGATGCGTAAGAAAAATCTAGGGTGCCCTCTAGCCAAACCAGACCGATAAAGCTCGCGAAAATCAGCGCCCCAGCCGTCGCGGTATATAGCAAAAACTTAGTCGCCGCATAGTCTCGCTTTTCTCCGCCCCAAATGGCAATCAGGAAGTAAAGCGGCACTAGCTCAATCTCAAACAGTAAGAAAAACAGCAGCAGGTTTTGAGCGAGAAACGCACCAGCCACAACGCCATTGACAAACAGAATGGACGAGTAAAAGAAGCGCGGCCTCGTCTTGTCTTGGGCGCTACTTAAAATCACAATCCAGGTCAGCAAACTGCTAAGACCCACCATCATCAGGGCTAGCCCATCGAGACCTAAGTCATAATTAAGGCCCATCATCGGTAGCCAGGGCATAAACTCTCGCATCTGAAAGCCCATGTCAGTCAAATCGAACTGAACAAATAGCCAGATTGTCCATAGCAAAACGGCGCTAGCTACTGAGAGCGCCGCAGCCTTGGCTTGCTGAGAATTAAGCGGTGAAAGAGAAAGAACAAGCGCTCCGACGATAGGGAGCCAGATCAGCGTACTTAACATGAGGTTTCAAGCAAGGATTAAAAGACAATCTAAATCAGCGGAGAAAAGCTCGAATAAACTGAACCGAATGCACCCCTACAAAATTTTGGGCACAAACATCACGCTCAAATAGAAACCCAGCAGTGCCAGAAAAAAGACAATCGTCAGCGCGTAGCTCTGGCTCTTGCCGCTGTTGAGATACTTCATCGTCTCACCGCTAAACAGCGACGTTGCCCCGACCAGGTTCACCGCGCCATCGACTACGTTGCGGTCTAACCAGTCCGCAAAAAGCGAGAGCTTTCCGACCGGTGAGATCACAACGCGCTGATAAACTTCTTCTGTATAGAAGTCGTAGGCTAATAGCTGGTTTGCAACCGGATGCAAAAAAGATTTAGGATCCTCTACGCCCTTAAACACGTAGAAGAAGCCAGAAACACCCACCCCAACCAGGCTCGAAAGGGTTAAAAGAGCCGCGACTGGCCCGTTCATCTGCGGCAAAATCTCTAGCTTCTGTAGAATCAGCGGTAAGTGCAGCGTAAAGCCAGCCATCGTTACCATCGGCAGCATCATCAGCCAAATAGGTTCGGGGGCGCGGGTAGTAAAGGGCGTAGTTTGGCGAATGTGCCCCACCCTGGACTCACCGGCAAAGATTCGACCAAATAGCCTGACGACGGCAAAAGCAGCGATCGCATTCGTCAACAGCACCACGCCCACCAATCCCCAACGCTGCGAGGCCACCAACCCCTCCATCATTGCCAGCAGCGCCCAAAACCCACCCAGCGGCGGCAGCGCAATCAATCCCGCAGCGCCCGCCAAAATAGACAGCCCGGTTACCGGACGGCCCCACAGTCCGCCCATCTGAGTAATATCTTGAGTCACCACGCCCAGAATCACCGATCCCACTCCCATCAAAAGCAGCGATGTCGCCGCTGCATGGGTCAATATCAGCAACAGGGCGGCTTGGACTTGAGCCGTACCCACCGCAATAAAAATTAGCCCCATATAAGCCGTAGCCAAATAGGACATCACTCGCTTAGCGTCGATTTGCGCCACGGCAATCGACGTACCGCCGATTGCCGAGATTGTCCCAACCGCCACCATTAGCGACATCGCGAAGGGCGAAAGTGCAATCACCGGCTCCATCTTGACCATCACCCAAGCGCCCACGGCGATCACGACCGAATTCCGCAAAATCGTCGTCGGCAGCGGCCCTTCCATCGCTTCATCTAGCCACAAGTGCAGCGGAAACTGGGCGCACTTACTCACCGGCCCAGCCACCAGCGCCGCCCCAATCAGGCCCATTTGCCAAGCGTTTACCTCAGGCTGCGATCGCGCCCACACTGCCAGCTCGCTAAAGTTCCAGGTGCCCGCCAGCGGATACAGCGCCAGCACGCCCATTAGCAGAACCAAATCACCCGTTCGCTTCGTCAAAAACGCATCTCGCGCCCCAGTGACCACCAAAGACTGATTAAACCAATAGCCCACAATTAGATAAGTGCCTAGCGTCAAAATCTCTAGCAATATGTAGCTAAAGAACAGCGAGTCGCAGAGTACTAAGCCCGTCATCCCTGCTTCAAACAAAGCCAATAGCGCAAACAGCCGACTCCATCCCCAATCCATCTCCATATAGCCGATGGCGTAAATCTGCACCAGCAAATTCAGCACCAAAATCGCGACGCTCGCCCCCAGCGTCAAACTAGACAGCTCCAACGGCAAAGACAACGTTAGATCGGCCACTTGCAGCCATTGCAGCTCCAAATACTGAGGTGGCTGATTCCATACCGCCGACAGCGCCCAACCGCTGTGCATTAGTGCCAGCAAGGTTGTCAGCAAGTTGATGTAGCCTGCCGGACGCGGCCCGGTTTGACGAATAAAAGCAGGCGACCAAAAAATAGACAGCGCCGCCCCCAACAGGGGATAGCAAGGAATCAACCAAATTGTCTGAATGAGAGCATCAGGATTGAACATTGGCGTAGGCATTAACTAAAGGAGCTTTCTATAACCAGTCAGACGACAGCATCAATCATGCTGGGTAGGAACAGTTTCTTACTATAGACAAAGGTCTATAGAGTTTGTCATTAGATATACAAAACTCTATGCATAAGCATAGCACCGCTATTATCTATTGAGCTTTAGGTATTCATTTAATAAACTCAATGCTGCTCTAATAAATGCTTATGATTGCGAAATGTCTTGCACCCGCTGACGTTTGAACGATTGCGTTTTTATTCTGACAGGTTATGTCAATGCTCATACAGCTCTAGCGGCAATCTGTCTGGATCGTGAAAAAATGTAAACCGCTGCCCAGTCATTTCGTCCATACGAACCGGCTCAGTTTCAACGTTATGGTGGTGGAGCTTAGCAATTTCGGCCTCTAAATCATCCACAGCAAACGCTAAGTGACGCAGCCCTCTCGCCTCTGGATAACTAGGGCGCGCTGGCGGATTCGCAAACGAAAAAAGTTCTATTTGGTCGCGATCACCCACTCGCAAATCGAGCTTATAAGAATCGCGCTCAGCTCGATAAGTTTCGGCTATTACCTCAAAGCCCAAAATCTCTGTATAAAAGTGCTTGGAACGCGCGTAGTCAGCGCAGATAATAGCAACGTGTTGACATGCTCCCCCGTCTAAAGAGCGGGGGATTCTCCGGCTAGAAGCACAAACTAAGTTGTGTTTCCTTCGGCTGGCTAGACGCATCAACGGGCTGTGCTAGCAAGCTAGACTTATCGGCCCTCCGTCGTCCGTTTTGAGGCTCGGACTGCCCGCCCGCGACTTTAATATTCTTTGCAGCATTCACATCTCTATCATGGAGGCTTCCACAATTGAGACATTGCCATTCACGAACTGAAAGCTTCTTACGGCCTCCTCTATGCCCACAGTCAGAGCAAATCTGACTAGTCGGCTCCCAGCGGCTAATCACCTGTACATCACGCCCGTACATTTCGGCTTTCGCTTCGAGCATCGTTCTGAATGTACGCCAACCAAGATCACTAATGGCCTTGGCTAGACAATGGTTTCGCAGCATTCCACTCACGTTAAGGTCTTCCAAGCTGATCGATTGGTTCTCTCGAATCAGCTTAGTACTCCACTTATGTAGAAAGTCAGTGCGAATGTCTTTGATGCGGGCGTGTACCTTAGCAACTGCGAGGACGGCCCGCTTGCGCCGGTTGCTACCTTTCTCGCAGTGGGCAAGCCGCCGCTGCAATCTAGCTAGTTTTTTCAGGTATCGCTTTAGCGGCTTAGGCGCGTCTATCTTGGTGCCGTCGTCTAGTGTCGCAAAGGTGGTGATGCCCAAATCTACGCCGATGGCTTTATCGATCCACGGCAATAGCTTAGACTCTACCTCAACGACAAAAGACGCAAAGTATCGACCGGCTGCATCCTTAATCACCGTCACAGACGATGGCTCAGAAGGTAGCTCGCGAGACCATTGCACCTTGATATGTCCGACCTTAGCTAGATATAGCTTTTGCTCAACCTTGAAGCCGCGCTGCGTAAACTCAGCAGACTGTGCATTGCTACGCTTCTTAAACCGTGGCATCCGTATCTTTGGCCCTTTGCGTTTGCCTGTCACTGAGTTAAAGAAGTTGCGAAAGGCAACATCCAAATTGCGGACTGACTGCTGCAACGGCACAACCGATACATCGGCTAGCCATACTCGCTCTGTCGTCCGCTTTGCGGCGGTAATCATCTGTTTAGCAAGAACTGCAAACCCTGGGTATTTCTCACCTTGGCTGTACAACCGCTGGCATTCGGCTAACGCATCGTTCCACACTACCCGCGTACAGCCAAACATCTGAGCAAGCCTTTGGGCCTGTCCTTCGTTCGGATATAGACGGTAGCGGAATCGTTGCTTCATGACCTTATTTTAACATTCTCAATGTGAAGCTAAACCCTTGATATATAAAGATTACAGCAATATCTACAGGCGGCTAAAGCCGCTTGAGGCGTTTTTCTTACCCGCTCTGAAGAGACGGGGTTTCCAAACTACCAGGTGCCTTTCTCATGAATTGCAGAAATCATAAAGCAGCCTAATACTGTTTTTTTAATTAGATTACGTAGTTTATTTCAGTAGCACAATGATTTCTTCTGCCTGCGAGACCTAATTCTAAACGTCGAATGCCCTAAGATACGAAGGCTGAACTCAGAAAAAATCTAAAGCGAATGAGTATTTCTTTTGAATGGAATCCGGAATCAATGCTATTTGAGCAGGCTTCCAACCTAGCTAAAAGCAGAGGTGAGACCATAGAAAGTGTCATAGACCAAGCAGTAGCTATCTATCTACGTTCTCAGTCGTTAGAAATACAAGACTTCTCAAGTCAGAACACATCAACCAGAAAGTTATCTTATATGTTAGCTACTCTTCTCGGGATAGGTTTACTTGCACAGTGCGCAATGATAACTAAACTGTATAAGGAAGACCAGGCGTTACGTAAAAGGCTGTCAAGATACGGAGGAATTGCATCAAAAGAGAGCTTTCTTTTAGAACTTGACGAAGATATTCGTTCTAGAGAGACGTATGTAAGTAAACTTTTAGAGGAAGAAAAAGTAGCTGAGATCCGATGGGAAGCTGTAAGGACAAAAAACCAGGATCTTGATGAGAAGAATCATCTTGAGTCGCTTGGCTACTACGAGCCAATGTACGATTTCCACGTATCGAAAGACTATAAAATGCGATTTGATCAGATAAGTAGGTTGGCCTAATCATTTATAAGATGTATTCAATCTGAAACCCTTGCACATCAATAAATTCTGGATTTTAAGCTACTCAATTTAATTGCACTGGCCTACTTAACTGCTGAGTGCAAAAAGATGGTCAAGCAGGAAAAAGCTTGCTTCAGCAAAAAAAGGTGGGCTGTAGGCGACGATCCAAGGAAAGGAAACAGAATGATAAAGAACTATCTGAAAGTTATTCAGAATGCATTTGAGACTGCTTGCAGATCATCTATAAATAAAGCCAAAACTGGGAACATCAATAAAATCAAGCAAGGAGTCGTTAATGATTTCGAGAGGCTGAACAACTTGTCAAAAGAATTGGAATGCCAAATATCCAATGAATACCTCACTCTAAAACTGAGGCTGTTGGATGTTAAATACGAAATGGAGCTAAAGAAACAGGAGGAGAAAGAGAGGAGCCGCATGCTTAACGACAAGATACGAAAAGAGAAAAAAGAAAGAGATAATCTTGAGAAAGAAAAACAGAAAGAGGAAGAAGCTGCAAACCAAGAAAAAGAGTATAGAGAAGAATTGGAGAAAATAAAGATAGAAATGGGCAAAGCTATAGGCAGCAAAATGAAAGAATTACAGGAAAAAACTAAAGTATAGAACCCATTTGAGATCTGCTAGAATGCAAGAGAGTCCGTAGTCTAGTCTTA
>QBMC01000165.1 GCA_003242035.1 Nodosilinea foveolarum
AGTTGCCCGATGCTCCTTCTTTAATTCCTCTAGCTACGACCTGAATCCTTACGTCTATCCGAACCTTCGTTAACGGCCACCACACCACAGCCAGCATAGCGACCTGCGGGCGTGGTATCAGGACGGAAAATAACCACAGATTCTGCGCCCGAAGCGGTTCCTTGCTGAACATACAGCGAACCATTCCAGTAGCGCACAGCCAAAATGCTGTTGAAGGCATAGCTAGAAAACTCGTTGGGCAAGTTGCGACTTCCCGGTAGCTGCGTTCGGTAAAAGATATATCTACCGGTCTCATCGGGATCGAGCACAAACACCGCCGACTGATCTGTTTCTACGCAAGAATCGAGTAGTACAGGCACCGCAATGTTACCCGTCTCACTATTTACAGCAACTTCGCCCACAACGCGCTGAGCAGACAGCGTTTTAGTCTCTACAAGGCTGGTACTGGTGCAGTCTAGGGCGTCTAAGATACTAATGTTCCAATCGCTACCGGCAACTGGAATCTCGGTTGTTGTGCCGCTCGGCCAGGTTAGGCGAATGCCCTCACCTCCATTAATTATCGTGGCGACAGGAATATCATTCGCAGTGGCGCTAGGAGCAGGGGGCGCTGACGAAGGCGTTGGCGGAGCAGCCCCCTCTGAGGCAGTTTCGCCCTCACCGACTTGAGCAGTCGAAAAGGTTCTGGGCGCATTGGGTCTGGAGTTGTCTGCGATATCGAAGCAGTTGGCACCAGAGTCTTCAGCGATGCGACCGTTTGTTGGCCCCAGGGCTAGGCCAAGCTGATAGCGAGCGTATTCACGATAGGGCCACTGTTGGGTTTGGTTGCAGGTATCTTCCTGACAGACGCACAGGTAAACCGGCACATCTTCGTAGTAGCCGCGCCATTCAGTCACAATTTCTGATAGGTCTACATTTTCGCCTCTGGCATAGCGGACGGTGGGCGCAGCCGGTTTGGGCTGATTTTGCGTTTGAGCTAAAACGCTTTTAGCAGCGGCCAATGGCCAGATAAAAAGTGCTGAACCGACCACCAGCGATAGCGTCGCGCTACGAAATATCAGCGGGCGCAGTAGGCGACTTTTAGGAGACAAAGGCTTGTTCATTTTCAGATGTGGGAAATCTCTCAAAATCTACGACTACTTCTAGGTTGGATCTGCGCCCGTCTCTATGTCAAAGCAGTTGAAGCCTTGGCGCTCGTTGGTCGCTGCGTTGGTGGGGCCAAGTGCCACAAGAGGCTGATAGCGGGTGAACTGTCTAAAGGGCCAGATGGCGGAGCTGTCGCAGGTTGCTTCTAGACAGGCGCAGGCGTATACAGGGGTTTGAGGAAAGCGATCGCGCCATTCTTCAATAATCAACGCCAAATCTACAGCTTCGCCGCTGGCATAGCGAGCTGTGGGCACTTGCGCCGGAGCGCGAGCATTCCGAAAGCTCGTATTCGGATCGACCTCTTGGGCTAGTGCACTGAGGCCGCCGCTGCTGACAATGCCCAGCGCGAGCAGAAAAATACGAGCTGAGTTGAGAGGGTTATAGCAGAACGACATGACAACTTAGATCCGCTTAGATCGGCAGAAATACCTAATCAATACAATACCAACACAGTACTCAGCGACTGGGTAAGTTTGCAAGCGTACGAAATATTGCCTGTCCTTTAGCTGAAGTTAGATCTTTGCCTGAAGACGTAGCAAGTTTTCTTAATGCGTTGGGCATGTTATGGAGGCGAAGCGAATCGGCAAACCGGAGCCTTGAGCGATTGAGCGATCGCTTCTCGTTTTGTACGAGCAGTTTTGTGTGAACAATTTTGCGTGAACCCGTGAGATAGCTCAAAGGCAGACCCTGATTGAAGCCCAGGATCTGCCTTTTTCTTTGGCTATTTTCTAACTGCGATCAGCCAAACATAGTAGTCAAAAGCTTCTGCACAATTTGTACACCCGACCACGCCTGCCAGCTAAATAGCCCCACCAGCACCGCGTTCAAACTAATATGTGTGTAGCGAGCCGTATCGTTGCCCTTTTGCATAAACGGCACCATTGAAGCAGAGGTGGCAATCAACCCCATCATGCCAAGGCCCACTAATAAATGAGGGCCGAAAAACAGCTTGCCATTATTGATGTAAGTTGAGGCCATGCCGCCTAAGCTAGCGATTACCATCAAAGCCAACAACAGCGAGCCTGATTGGTGGTGCCGAGCTAAAAACTTACCTTTAATTAGCTCTTTTTTCTCTTCTCCCGTCGCTAGCCGAGTCTGGCGATGCTGATAGCCCAAATAACCTGCGTAAAGAGTCAGGGCAAAAATTCCCCACATGGCAATGGGATGAATAAAATTAAGCCAGGGCTTGATCGCTTCGATAGTCTCGGGGTTCATAGGTTGAATTTTAAAGTCTTTACATGCCTTTAAGTATATTCCGTTTCTCCCTTCTGTGCAGTCGTTTATCTGTCTATCCCTACACAGAGTCATCGCGCCAGAATGTTGCGATTCTTAAAAACCGCAGCCGTAGCCCATTTACATTGATAAACTAATATTCACAAATCATTAAAACCTGCGCCTTCAACTCCAAGAAGGTACAAGGTAGATTCCATATAGCGCTAGGCAGAAGACTCAATGGTAGCCACCAAACCCCCCAAGAATCAGGTAGACGATCGCTCAGGGATCAAATCTCCCTCCAAAGACACCATCCTTACCCCTCGGTTCTACACCACCGACTTCGAAGAGATGGCCAACATGGACGTCTCTAGCAACGAAGAAGAACTCCAGGCCATCATTGCCGAGTTTAAAGAGGACTATAACCGCCACCACTTCGTCCGCAACGACCAGTTCGACGGCGCGTGGGATCACATCCAGGGCGAAAAGCGTAAAGTCTTCGTCGAATTTTTAGAGCGTTCCTGCACAGCCGAATTTTCTGGCTTCCTCCTATATAAGGAACTCGCCCGCAAGCTTAAAGGCCGCAATCCCATCCTGGCCGAAGGCTTCGATTTGATGAGCCGCGACGAGGCCCGTCACGCTGGCTTCCTCAACAAAGCCATGTCGGACTTCGACCTTCAGCTAGACCTGGGCTTTTTAACTCAAAGCAAGGACTACACCTTCTTCAAGCCTAAGTTCATCTTCTACGCAACTTACCTCTCCGAGAAAATCGGCTACTGGCGCTACATCACCATTTTCCGCCACCTAGAGCAAAACCCCGAAGATACCATCTACCCCATCTTCAATTTCTTCGACAACTGGTGCCAGGACGAAAACCGTCACGGCGACTTCTTTGCCGCGATGATGAAGTCTCAGCCCCAGTTCCTCAACGACTTGAAGGCTCGGTTGTGGTGCCGCTTCTTTTTGCTGGCGGTATTTTCGACGATGTACCTCAACGATATTCAGCGCAAAGCCTTCTACGCTTCGCTGGGTTTAGATGCGCGTGAATATGATATTGAAGTGATTAAGAAGACCAATGCGTCTGCGGGTCGTTTGTTCCCCGTGGTGCTAGACGTGGAGAATCCTAAGTTCTTCGCTGAGCTAGATGAATGTACTAAGCACACGGCTGCGATTAGCGAAATTAGCAATTCGGGTCAGAATAAGGTGCTTCAGACGCTGCGTAAGATTCCTCACATTACGGCAATTGGCTCCAAGCTGATTAATCTGTACTTTATTAAAGCGATTCGCACAGACGGCAAAGCTGAAATGGTTCGGTAGAGACGTCTACGAATTGAACAGCTAAAAGAAGACACTCGAAAGAGGCAAGACTCATAGCTAGTTTTGTCTCTTTTTCTATGGAAAACGCTGCGCAGCTATATTGGCAGGCTAATCACGAACTCAGTGCCTTGCTGTGACGTTCCTAATGACAGTGTGCCACCGTGATTTTCCATTACAATTTGTCTGGAAATAGCCAGACCCAGCCCAGTGCCTTGTCCGACTGGTTTGGTTGTAAAGAAATGATCAAAAATCTGAGTTTTGCGCGATTCGTCTATGCCTACGCCGTTATCGCGAATCCGGATTTCTGCTTGGCCTGCTTCATTTAGCTGAGTACTGATCCAAATCTTAGGGGTTTGAGTGCTTCCCTCTAAAACGGCTTCTTCTAAAGCGTCTACGGCATTAGCCAGCAGGTTCATAAAGACCTGATTGAGCTGGGCTGGGTAGCATTGCACAGGGGGTAAATCGCTGTAGTTTTTGATGACTTCGATTTTGGGGCGATCGCTATTCACCTTCAGTCGATGGCCCAAAATCAGCAGCGTACTGTCAATCCCTTCATGAATATCAACCGCCTTTGTATTGCACTCACCTAAGCGAGAAAAGTTACGCAGCGAGAGCACAATCTGACGGATGCGCTCAGCGCCTATCTCCATAGAAGAGAGTATCTTCGGCAAGTCTTCGAGAATGAACTCAAGATCCATATCAGCGGCCTGCGCTTGTAAGGTAGCCACTTCAGTAGAAGAACTCAGATCGGACTGCTGACAGAGACTAGCTAGAGACAACAGATCTGCCGAATACGATTCAACATGCGACAGATTGGCATAAATAAAGTTAACCGGATTGTTAATTTCGTGAGCAACGCCCGCCACTAACTGACCGAGGCTCGCCATTTTCTCGCTTTGAACGAGCTGTGCTTGAGACTGTTTTAGATCGCTGAGCGATCGCGCCAATTGAACTGACTGTCGTTGGATAGTTTGCACATACTCCGCCTGGTTAAGCGCAACGCCAAGCTGTTCGGCCACCTGTAACAACAGATTGACGTCCTCTTCTTGCCAGTCGCGCGGGCCATCGTTTTGATAAGCCGCCAGCAGTCCCCACAGTTTGTTCTCAATGTAGATAGCGATAATGGCATAGGCCCGAGCCTGATAGCTCCCTAGCACTTCGATATAGCAGTCGCTAAAGCCCGCATTGTGAATGTCCGAACAGGTGCGAAAAACTTCGCCCTGTACAAACGCACCGCCCGCCGATGCCTGTAAGTGAGTATCGGTCTTGTGAGTGTCTAGCAATCTCACGCTACAGTCATTAACGTTCTTTGCAATCAGACTGTTAGTTTGTTGGGCCTCTACCAGAGAAATCCACTGCGAGCCAGCAGACTCAAACACAAACTCACCGCTCCAATCCTCATTAAAGCGATAGATGGCTACGCGATCAGCAGAAAGCAGCGATCGCAAATCGGTGGTGGTTGTATTACAAATAGTTGTCCAGTCCAAAGACTGACGAATCCGATTGGTGAGCTTGATCAACGCTTTTTGGCGGGCGATAATTTGCCCTTGAGCATCTGAGATCTGACTGGCACAAAGAGCCAACTGCGCCGCTGTTTGCTGAAGATTAGAGGTGCTAGACGACGGCAAGGGTTGAGACATGGAAGATCTAAGCAAGGTTAGTTGTTAACTAACTTAATAGTTCCCGTTAGCATATAGAAACCGCCGCCGTATTTACGGTTATCTACGGCTACGAACTACTACGAGTCCAAAGTGCGAGTCCTCCCCCTTTGCCCCTAGCCGCAATGCAAGCAGATTCTACTAAAAAGAACGAAAAAAATGCCTGGTCTTTTAAGGAATACTCGCTAAACTTCTGGGAGCTATCTTTGCCACCCCGAATTTCACGGGTATAGGGAGTCCAGTTGCCTAAGCTCAGCGCAACGTTTGTAAAGTCGAACGCCAGCGCATTAGGTTTTGGCCAGAAGCGAGTCGGCCCAGATAAGCAAAGTTGGATTGACCCAATCGCGACTGTGTTACTCACTTTGTTTAACCGAACGTTTGGTTTAGTTTCGAGCGAGTTAGCAAATTCTGCTGAGTCCGTTGGTGTCCTTAGGCTATAGGCAATCTCTACTTTCACCAGGCTCGGCAAGAAACGCCCTTTTCCTGGCTTCTTCATAGGTCGCGATTGAGAACCAGACCTTACGGTTTGTGTACCCGAGACAAAACCTAATCGCCAATTGCCTAACAAATCGCTGTAGTGATATTGACGCTTTTCCTGCTTGCTTTGCTTTTCTGCGGCCAGCAAAGCAGAGACTACCGCCTGCGGGTCAGGCTTCTCACCCCTGTGCTGTAAGTAGTCCACCGCTAGCGCTATCGAGTCAGTCATCATTTGGCTTTTCCTCTAAAAATCTTCAATGCACTCTTAGCCTGCTTTCATTCACTCAGAAGTGTTAAACATCTGCAACTTTAAGGTCTGTATTGCTTGTGTGCTCACTGAGCGCGGGCACATTAGGAATCGAGAATCTTAATTTTTCATAACGCAAACAATGGATCAGTTGCAAACGACTCAGCCAATCAGTATTCAAGAAAATTTATTGCATCGAATCGCTAACCGCATCCGGCAGTCTTTAGAACTCACAGAAATACTCAATACGACGGTCACAGAAATTCGGGACTATCTAGGAACCGACCGGGTGAAGGTCTACAAGTTCAATTCGGATGGCAATGGCGTGGTGATTGCCGAGTCGCTTGATCATCACCGGCTGCCTTCTTTATTGGGTCTGAACTTTCCAGCCGATGACATTCCGCCTTATGCGCGCGAGCTATTTCTCAAGGCTCGTCAACGTTCTGTGGTAGATGTTAGCAGCCATAGCATTGGGCTAAGCCCGCTCGACCATCCAGAAACAGGCGAAGCTCAAACTGATCAGGATATTCGTTACCGCCCTCTAGATCCTTGCCACGCTGAATACTTGAATGCGATGGGGGTACAGTCTTCGATTGTGGTGCCGATTGTTTTAGAAGAAATGTCTACTGGCAAAGAACAGCCTGCTCATTTGGGCACTTCCGATAAGCTGTGGGGGTTGATTGTCTGTCATCACAGCGAGTCGCGTGCTGTCAGCGAAACGGAGCTGGCGTTTATTCAAACAGTGGTCGATCAAGTAGGATTGGCGATCGCCCAGTCAGTCCTTCTCAACCAAGTACGCGCCCAAGCCGAACAAGAAGCCAACATTAACCGCGTTACGAAACTGCTATACAACAGCCCAACCACCGAGCTACAGTCGGCGCTTGAAGAAGCCGTGTCTACTTTTCAAGGATCTGGCGGCAGACTGTATCTCTTAGCAGAGGAACCACAAGCCAAAGAGCTATACGCCTGCGGGCAGCAACCAGCAACGATTGACGCCGACCAAAACAGAACGATTGAAGAAAACTATCTCTGGAAGAACTTCATTCACTCGGTGATTGAGTCAGACTCAGACAACAGCGGCTACAAACCCTGGTCAGTTCAATGGATGCGCTCCGCCTACAGCCTTGGCGCTGAACAGTTAACCACCGATCGCTACCCCAACTTGTGGGCCATTGCCGATCTCTATCGCGAGCCTTTATTCCGTACGCTCGCTCCCTTCTTTGACAATACCTCCATTCGGAGCTTGCTCATTGTGCCGCTGCATCACGGCACCCACGTAGTCGGCTGCCTGACTATTTTTCGCGATGAAATTGACACAGAAATTTCGTGGGCTGGCTATCACAATCCCGATGCCCGGCAACTCATGGCCAGACAGTCTTTTGAAGTTTGGAAACAGACTAAAAAAGGTGAAGGTCAAGCTTGGATGGAAGAAGAGATCAGATATGCACAGGCGCTTAGTGAAAGATTCTCGACTGCAATTAAGCAATACCGGCTCTATCAGCAGGTACAGGGGCTAAACGCCAACTTAGAGGCGCAGGTAGAAGAGAGAACCCAGCAGCTACAGCAAAGGACACAGCAGCTACAGCACTCTAATCAAGAACTAGAAAACTCATTCAGCAGACAAGAAGCTTTAGTTGGCATCGTTAGCAAAATACGCGAGTCGCTCGACATTGAAGAGATCTTTCGCGTCACGACTCAAGAACTCAGCCAGATTATGACTGTTGATAGAGCCTCCGTTTATCGGTTCGATGCAGATTGGGGAGGCGAGATTGTCGCTGATTTTAACTGGGTGACCCCCGAGTGGAGAGACACTGGCAGCTTAGGCGTTGGTACGGTTTGGAACGATACTCACTTGCAAGAAACCCAAGGGGGCCGATACCGCAACGGAGAAGTTTTTGTCGTTGATGACGTTTATCAGCAGGGCCTTTCTCAATGTCATCTCGATATCTACGAGCAGTTTAAAATCAAAGCTTTTATCACCGTGCCTATTCTTGTAGGGCAGGAGCTGTGGGGAATTTTGGGTGTATATCAGCACCAGGAAACCAGAAAGTGGGAAAGGCCCGAAGTCGAGTTTACGAACCAGATTGCTGCTCAGCTAGGGGTGGCATTGCAGCACGCTTCTTTGCTTGCGCACAACCGCAGTAAAACCGAAGCGCTTTCTAATACGCTAAACAACCTGAAAGAAACGCAGGCTCAGCTCATTCAAACAGAGAAAATGTCTAGCCTGGGTCAGCTAGTGGCGGGTATCGCTCACGAAATCAACAACCCCGTTAATTTTATTCATGCAAACCTGGCTCACCTCAACGAATACACAGGCAATCTTTTTAGAGTGCTCGCGAGCTATCAGTCGCACTATCCCGACCCTACTGACGACATTGAAGCCCTACTCGAAGAGGTCGATCTGGAATATATTGAGCAAGATTTGCCTAAGCTCTGTTCGTCTTTGTCTGTTGGCACAAAACGCATTCGAGAAATTGTGACTTCGCTGCGCAATTTTTCTAGGCTAGATGAATCATCGGTAAAAACCGTCGATTTGCATGAGGGCATTGAGAGCACGCTGCTCATTTTGCAACATAGGCTAAAAACAAGCGATTCTAAAACAACCGTCAAGGTGGTTAAAGACTACGGCGATCTACCGTTGGTTGAATGCCATTCAGGACAGATTAATCAAGTGTTTATGAATTTGATCGCCAATGCAATAGACGTATTGCTTTCGATGGAGCCTGCCGACGACAACGATAAAACAAAGACGATCACAATCACCACACAGCAGACCAGCCCTGACTGGGTCAAAGTATCTGTAAAGGACGATGGCGAGGGCATTGAACCTAATGTCTTGAAGAAGCTGTTCGATCCGTTTTTTACGACCAAAATGGTCGGCAAAGGAACGGGACTAGGGTTATCTATTAGCTATCGAATTATCAAAGAGCATGAGGGCAAGCTCTACTGCAACTCTACGCCGGGAGAAGGTGCAGAATTTGTAATAGAACTCCCGGTTAAAGGGGCTTTGGGCATCGGCTCACTAGCAAAGAGCGGTGATCGATAATGACGATTAAGCGGTAGCGATCCTTACGGCACCGGCCTTTGCAATGGAGAAAAGATCTGTTCTTCAAGGATTCAGATCTTTTTTTGATTGCATTTAGCGTGTGGTTTTTATCTGATTCTCAGTCACCCGCTCGGTTCTCTTGTTAGTGTTGATGAGTGTTTATTTTAATTGGTTCCTATGTCCGCAACCTATCGTTTAGAGCGCATCCATTTAGAAGTTACTAACGTTTGTAACTTTAAGTGCGAGTTTTGCCCGGATGCAATTATGGAACGCAAGCGCGGGCACATGGACTTTGCCCTACTGACTAAAGCATTAGATGAAATTTCTGAAAATAACTTGGCTAAGATTGTTGCTTTTCACCTGATGGGTGAGCCGTTGATTTATCCTCATATTTTTGAGGCGATCGCAGCAGCAGGCGATCGCGCCATCAACCTCCACCTCACCACCAACGGCAGCACCTTTCACCTTCGCCCCGAGCATATTAAAAAATTAGTTAGCTCTGGCATTCCCAAAGTCACCATCTCGCTACAAACGCCTGATCCAGACACCTTTATCATCCGGGGCGCACCGCCAAACCTGAAGCCCGAGCAGTACTTCGAGGGCATCACTCACTACGTACAGACGAATCTAGCAGACGAACGTTCTAACACTCGCATTCATCTTAAGTTTTTGGATACGACGCCTCATCCGTTTTTGGTGCCGCACAAAACGATGCATGTGGTGGAAGGCAAAGAGCAGATGCAAGAGCAGCTAAGGACTGACCCATCAATAACTGTCACTTTCATCTGATTCCATTAGGCTTTAAGCTTGTCAAGCTAGGCGTCATTTCCGAGAGGAGAGTCACGATGACATTTGAATTTCGTAATCAG